>CAKZVK010000018.1 GCA_937921825.1 uncultured Saprospiraceae bacterium | reverse complement strand
AGTAAAATATGCTCTGAGTCATACCTGTAAGCTCGATTGACCCGGTATCCATAAGCAGGATCTGGTGTCAGGTCATGTTGGATATAGGCAGTAGGATTACTAAGGTCTAACTTAGACATTATTAAGTTCCGATCTCTGTTGTTAGCAAAGATCAATAAGTCCTGCTCGGACTCTAGAATACCGAAGTCCGTAGAGACTCTACCATTTATTCTGTTGTAATCACACTGAATCTTCTGCGCCATTGTAAGTGCTGTATCTATTTCAATGGTACAATCATAAGCATCTGAATAGAATGGAATGATAAATCTATCATCCTGAAGTAGCATATTCCTGTTCCAAAGACTAATAGTCTCATTATCCACCTCTGGACTATCCCATAGTAACGTCTTGATAAGATTGCCATTCAGATCAAAAGTAGTCATATGTAAATTGCGCTCGAAAGTAACAGTATCCATCCCCATGCCTGTCATATAGATCTTTCCATTCAGCTCTAGCAAAACATCTCCCTTCATTTGAAAATAATCTGAAGTATAGATTTTATGAAAAGGTTCTTGGGCATAAGCGACTACGCTTATGCCCAAGAGAACCAATGAGGTTATTAGTACTCTGAAATTTATCATTTGGTATGTTGTATCATTTGATTGATTGCCCCTCCACTACCTATATAAGTAGCCTAATTACTAACTGAAGATATCTTCCTTTAGAAGATATAAAAAAGAAGATAAGGGTTCTAAATGATTTTTTCCATTTCGAAGGAGGTACGACAGAGAAATCTTCAGGAATAATGTAGTTAAACAAAAAAAGGCCTCTCAGTTACCTGAAAGACCTCTATATATTTTTATAAACGTACTAGTCTATCCATTGCCTTTTAGATGCTCGAAGTAATGCATCAGTTCCATTTCTGAAGTAAAGAGCACTTGACGTGGCTTACTACCGTTAGCCTCTCCTACAATACCTAGGCTTTCTAGCTGGTCCATAATACGGCCTGCACGATTATACCCTAACTGTAGTTTTCTTTGGATACTAGAAGTGGAGCCATGATTGGAACCTACGATAAGTCTCGCTGCTTCTTCGAACATTGGATCTAATTCAGACCACTTAAGATTAGAGCCGCCTATATCACTGTCCTCGTCTACGACTTCTGGAAGGTGGAAAGGCTCTGCAAAGCCAGTCTGCTCACTGATATGATCTATCACTCTTTCTACCTCTGGTGTATCTACAAATGCACATTGTAATCTGACGATGTCGCTACCTACAGATAGTAGCATATCTCCCTTTCCTATCAATTGCTCCGCACCCTTAGCATCTAGGATCGTTCTAGAATCCTGAAGAGAAGTTACTTTATAAGATATTCTAGCTGGGAAATTAGCCTTGATCATTCCTGTAATAATTTTTACAGAAGGTCTTTGTGTCGCTATGATTAAGTGGATACCTATGGCTCTGGCTAGCTGTGCTAGTCTTGCGATCGGTAATTCTATTTCCTTACCGGCTGTCATGATTAGATCAGCAAACTCATCTATAACTAAGACGATATATGGTAAGAATCTATGTCCATCTTTCGGATTCAACTTCCTAGAGGTGAACTTAGAATTGTATTCTTTGATATTTCTAGCTCTACCTAATTTCAGCAACTTATATCTCTCATCCATCTCTATCGTCAGAGAGTTCAGTGTATGTATTGCTTTCTTAGTATCTGTGACTATAGGCTCTTCCTCAGAAGGCAAGAAACCTAAGAAGTGCTTATCTAAGGTACTATAAGGGAAGAGCTCTACCTTCTTAGGATCTATCATTACGAGCTTCACCTGAGATGGATGCTTCTTATACAATAGAGACATCAAGATGGTATTAATACCTACTGACTTACCCTGTCCAGTGGCCCCTGCTACTAAGAGGTGAGGCATCTTCGCGAGGTCTGCTACGAATACTTCATTAGAGATCGTCTTTCCTAATACGATAGGAAGATCCATCTTCGCATTTTGGAATTTAGGAGAAGTAACCACTTCCCTAAATGAAACCATCTGCTTATTCTTATTAGGCACCTCTATACCGATCGTTCCTTTACCTGGTATCGGCGCTATTATTCTTATACCTAGAGCTGATAAACTCAGTGCTATATCATTCTCAAGACTTTTGATCTTGCTGATCTTAATACCTGGAGCCGGCACTATTTCATATAGCGTAACGGTGGGACCTATAGTCGCTTTGATTTTTACTATCTCGATTTTGTAATCGAGTAAGGTCTTGATAATGTTATTCTTATTCTGCTCTAGCTCCTCTCTGTCTATCTCTACCTTACTGTCAGAATAATCTTCGAGTAAATCAACGGTAGGCCCTTTGTATCCACTCAGATCTAAGGTAGGATCATAAGGTTGCATATCAGAGGCATTCTCTTCTTCCACATACAACTTAGTGCTATCCATATCTGGACCTTTTCTAGCCTCTACTACATCTACGACGGGCTTAGTCTCGGGCTGCTCTAGTTCTAGTTGCAACTGAGGTTTTTCCGCAGTCGGCTCTGGCGCTTTAGGCCATACTCGATTAGTAACTGGTGGGGTCTCTACTTGGGGAGTAGTTGCCATTAAAGAATCAGAAAGCTCTAATGCAACAGCAGAACTGTCACTCTTAGGACTTCCCTTTTCTTTAACTTCGGTTTTTGGCATGGCCCCCTTCTCTACTTCATCAAAACCATCGAAGGGCCTTTCTTTTTTCTGTCTTTTGGGTTTAGCAGCCACTGCTCCTCCTGTTGGGATTAGGGAAGTGATGCTGTCTTTAAGTGTATCTACAAAAGGGATATTAATTCTATCAGTGGCGGTCGCAAGGTTGAAACCTTGAATTTGTAATAAGGGATTGACAACCCAAATAAAGGTTGCAAATAAGAGTAATACCATCAATAAGACCAGTCCTATCTGACCTACAAAACTGATGAGATAGTTACACATAGAGTAACCCATCAGGCCTCCCCAGCTAAATTCTGAACCTCTAGAGACAAACTCTGAAAGGACTGAAATGAAGCAAATAAGTAAGAAGGTATGTAGAAACAGCTGACCAAAGAGCTTGAGTGGTGTTTTTCTAATTAAGTCGATTCCTAACTTGATCGTCAGAAATACAAAGAGGAATGAGCTGATCCCGAAACCCCAATAGAAGAAAAAATGAGAGATATAAGCCCCTAATCTGCCTAACCAATTCTGTACATCTACATCTCCATCAAAGAGAATAGAGCCAGAAAGCGATAAGACTTTATCTTGATCAAACTTCCATGTATAGAAATAGGAAACAAAAGCGATAGTGAGGTAGAGTGCCACAAAAAAGCAGAAAATGCCTAGTATTTTTGTGATTCTTTCATCTTGAAAGTTAAAACTAAAGCCACTACTCTTCTTTGACCTTTTGGTCTTCTTCTTCTTAGTCATCGGGAAATGCTAAATCGGATTCGGTAATTAAGTAATACTTGGCAAATGTAGATTTATTATTCATATTATGAAAATATTTAATGTGTTAATGTGACATTATCAATTAATTACGTATTGGTAAGTTTTGTAATATGTTAATTTATAAGGAGTTATAAGCAGAGGAATAATTCGACAATCCAGACCGTACTGAGCAGAAAAAACAACAACTCGGTGATAGAAGCCTTAATATTGAGGATAAAGGGGACTAGAGTATTGTGTAGCAGAGAAAACTGAGCTCTTATAATGAAAGAAACTAGAGGATTAGGATATGCTGAGAAGTTGATAGCCTATTCTTTCAAAAGCAATTCTAGTCACTGCTTTTCCACTCAACTATTGCATCAATATATTCAGGCATAGTCATTTGTTGAATTTCAGAATCGGCAAATCTTTCAGCTTCAGTTGAATTATGCTTACCTGCATATTTATTCATTTTTCTTCTGAATAAATCCGTGTTAAAATCGATAAAGTCAGAGTAGATCTTGTCTGCGCTATTACATTTATACGTAGAGTTAGCTTTTAGGTTAACTCAATTTTTTCGTTTAATAGTTCAACTTTGAAATTGACTTTTGCATTAAGCGCTTTAAATACTTTAAGTATAGTTTCTAATCTTGCGTCTGAAACACTATTCTCAATCTTAGAAATTTGGGCTTTTTGAACACCTACGAGTTCACCTAATTGACTTTGCGTAAGATTCCTTTTAAGTCGTGCTTCTTTTATAGCATGTCCAACCAATTCAGCTTTTAATTCTGAATCAAATGCATCTCTTTCTGAAGTACCTTTTTTACCAATGTAATCGTCAGTTAATTCATCTAAAGTATATGATTTCATATTACTGATTTTTAAAGTTTAAATAATCTTTCCTTATTCGTTCAGCTCTCTCAATATCGGATTTAAGAATTTTATCGGTTGTTTTGTATATGCCATGAGTTGCAGCTACTAATGTGTTTTTATTGTCCGATTTGTCCCAGAAAGCAAATAATCTGATATACTTTTTATTGTATAAAGTTCTAAACTCCCAAATTTCACCTTGTATCGGTTTAAATAGGTTTTTGTCATTAATTGACTTTGTCTTCCAAACATTATACATCACTTTTTTACGCGTTTTTCTATCTAGTCGATCCAAGAACTCTTTGGCTTCTTCAAGGGCAATGAAGCTAAATCTATCTTTCATTTTACCAACTTAAGGGTTTCTTTAATTGGAAACAAATGATTTTGGGGAATTATCTTTTCGAACAAGATCACAGATCTAGATCACCTCTAGAGCCGCTTTAGAGACCCAACCTTGATCTTTATTCATCAAGGTAACCTTGTACCAATCATCTATACCATCTATGATTCTAACCTTTACACCTTCAGAAAGTGTGGTCTTTTCTTCAGATCTGGCATCTGGTGCAGACATCAGAGTAGAAGTATTCATTATAATAGCTGAATCTCGATTAGTCAGCTGGTTCTGAGCAGTCTGTCCAGCAAAAAAGAAGAGTAGCATGGCTAGTAAAGCCCCAAGCATAATCATGAAACCTTTGAGTTTATGAGCTTCGGTGTCCTTCATCCGCCAGATATAGATTCCATATAAAAAGGCTAGCGTAGCTATGAATTGCAGAATTTGCCAAAAGATCGGAGATAATATTCCACTGAATCCCTTCCAGTAACGGACCAGAAAGAATTCTGGAATCTCTATCACAGGAGAATCGATCTCCTCTCTGGCTATGGCTAAATTTTGTTTGATGTTCTTATCAGATGGCTTAGCTCTGTAAGCTTTCTCAAAATATAAGATCGCTTTACCTAGTTGGCCTGATTTGAAATAAGTATTCGCCAGATTATGATGTAGCTCCGGAGACGTAAAACCCTGATTGACTAATTCCTTATACTGCTCTAACGCTAGGGCAAAGTCCTTTGCCTTATAGGCCTCATTGCCTTGTCGGAACAATTCATCCTCCTGACCAATCAAGCAACTGGCCCATGAAAAAAGTAGTATGCTTAATAGAATTCGTATCATCAGGCTACAAAAATAAGGTTCTCACTAAATAGTGGAATAAAGGGCTTCAAGTTTATTTTCCTTTTTTGGGAAGGTCTTCGCCCATAGGTTTATCAATGACATTCATGATCTCAGTTTCAAAACTATCTATAGTGGCAGGTATACTTTCTTCTCTGCGACCAGCTAATTGTTTTCGTTCTCTAATACCCTCTGCACTCATAGGTCGAGTATGACTCACCCATCTAAAACCCTCTAGCTTCAAGTCTTTATCAGTAGCTTTTTCCATTGGAGTCATCTGAGATTCTGGCTGTGCATAAAACTTTATACTATCTAATTCACTTTGCTCAAAGAAGAAAGTCATGTGACTACACAGGGTCTTATTAGGTCCCACATAGGCTTGTTCATCGTCTTTGATCAGATAGATAGCTTCAGCATTCCCGTTGATATGCATCAGCTTCAATTCATTACTGTCTAAAAAAGAATGAATATATCGTCCTTTGATCTGGTCATAATATTCACCTGGTTGCTGAGTCGCTATGAAAGCCTTCGTTCTTGCGATGATCTCAGATACCTTGTCATTCCGTAGTACTATCTGTATGGTATCCCCTATAAACTGTGTGGTGTCAGACCAGCAGACGGGATTGCCATACAGACTGAAAGTGGAATCTACGCTAGAGTAGTACAAAGAATCACAGATAGCCTGAAGGTCTGATTTATAAATCTTCACTCTATTAGTAGCCCTGAGGTAGGACAGACTATCAGCTGGCTTCGCGCTTATGAGGGTATCTGCACTTACATACAAGGAGTCTCCATCTACATTCTGGATCAACAGTGGTCGTAGCTCCGAAACTGAAGCTTTGTAATATTGATTAGCATCACTATAGTCCAAGCGATCCGACATCAGCACTCTATCCTCTATCGTATCTCTCCAGACCACGGATCCTAGAGCAGTCCCCGCATCTGTGGCTTTTAGATACGAGATAGTATCAGCGGTGAGGTTTCCCTTTTTATCATAGACGGTACTCCTGCCTTCGGTAAGTAAGTCTTCAGTCTTTTCATTGAAAAATATATAGGGCCCTTCTATCAGATTATCATCGTTCTGATAGCGCCCATTTCCTATGATCTGTATATCCCCTGTCTTATTATCAAAGATGATCTCCTCTCCCTCTGCTCTACTTATGGAGTCTTCTACTATGGCAGCGCCTCGCAGTATCATGGTGCTGTCTTGTTCTGAGATCAGAATATTATCCGCAGAGGCAGACTGACTCTCCTCCTTGATGACGGCCTTATCTGTAAAAAAAGCCCGCTTTTCTTCTAGGTCATAATAGCCATCTTCACAGTAGATCTGCTTCTTGCCCTGAGTAATGTAAGTAGGAGATCTAAAGTAAGCGCGATCAATATCTGTATCATAGTCTAAAGAATCACAAGTCAGTCTGAAGTCTTCATCTATTATCACTACTTGGTCATGAAAGAAGGCCCGCTTGGTGTCTACATTATAACTTCCCTTCAGACTAGAAAGGGTCATGGTCTTTCGAGTCAAAATAGCGGTATCCGCAAAAGTACCTTGCTTCTTATCTATATCATAAAGCAGATAATCGGTAAACAACTGCTTGCCATCCGTCTCCAAGACCACTTTATCATACAGTCTTGCCATCTTGCTTTCTGAATTATATTTTAGCTGATCGGCAAAGATATTGACGGTGTCATCCTGTACTATAATTACCTCACCTATAGCTGTCAGGTTATCATTATCTATAATAGCAGAATCTGCAAACATGTAGACGCTGTCATGAAACATTCTGACATTCCCTCTGAAATATTGAATATCTACGCCATCTAGAACCTCTGCAATAAAATTATCTGAGTTCTTAACCTTGACTGGTCCACTGGTAGTATCTACGTCCTCTTGATTAGGGGGTAGTGTATCTAGTTGTGTGAGAACAGGTGTTGGGTCTTGGGAAAACAAGCTAGCCGGTAAGATAAAAATCAACAAGCCACAGATTAGATAATGTTTGAGTGCTAAGTCCTTCACTGGTTTTATTCTCCTTCGCGGTAGTAGGTTCTGACCCTTTTTGTTTTTGGAGGCATTTTGGTACCAAAGTGATTCACCCAATATTTTCCAACTCTAGACAAGCCCATTTCTTTCATATCAGGATTCATAAGCATTTTGCAGTGAGATGGACTAGCTATCCAATCCTTCAGAGCTTCATCAAAAGTCTCCTGCCCTTCAGCAAGATTCTCACCTACATACTGCCATTTATAGCCCACCTTATCTATACGTTCTCCTACGTCCAGACCATCTATAGATCTGTGGGCAAAGTAGTTATAGTTATCCATTTCTGAAGCGTGAAGGTAGGCGCTATAGGCTAAGGTCTCATTCCATGTCAACTTATGTGTTTTCTTCATGCGCTTGCGACCACATTTACAGCCTTTAGTTCTTAGACTGTTGATTTTGTAGAGCATGTACTTTTGATACTTCGCTTGCTTCTCAGCATCAGAAGACTGCCCAGCTAGAGGGACGAACCCTCCTAAACAAAAAATCAGCAGCAAAAATCCTTTCATGGCATCGAAGTTATGTAATTATTACAACGGAAAAATCCTAAAGGTTGATATTACTCCAGCTTATTTAAGAGAACTATAAACATTGACCCCATTTTCAAAGTCCTAAAAACGGAACGAAAACTTAATCAACTTCACTCAGAAATGAACGCAGATCAGACTTATCCAGAAGATTTCTAGCTTAGTGGAGGCTACACATTCTTCTGCCTGACATAGCGATTTTGTACGACGGTCTCAAAAAACAGAGTCGTTTCCGCACAGCGAAACTTTAGATGTTCAGAGACTGCACCAAAGAGAGGGATTCCCTGACCGAGGAGCACTGGAATAGTGGTGATTACCATTTCATCTATTAAGTCTTCCTTCAGAAAACTTTGGATCAAACTGCCTCCATCTATGTAGAGCTGATGATGGCCTTGTGCATGTATTCTTTTGAGTACTTCTATTAGTGGCCCATTCTGTAGAAAGACTTTACCCTCTAGCTCTCCTGGAATCTCTTTCAGAGTATTGGACAGCACAAAGACAGGTTTAGCATAAGGCCAGGGTACATCAAAACCGAGGACCGTCTCATAGGTATGCCTACCCATTACTAAAGCATCAATACTAGCCACAAAAGTTTTGTAGCCGGTGTTTACTGTATTGATTTCTGGGAAGGTATCCAGCCAACCTATCCCTCCATCACTATCTGCTATAAAACCATCTAGGCTCGTTGCAATAAATACTTTATTTGATTTCATGAGCTCGATTAAGATTATCTGATGAGCTTGCGAAGATACTCATCCAGATATACTTGCTTAGTTTTTCGCTTATACTGCATGACCCAGCGAGGATGTGGCAGTGGAATTATCTGATCGAACCAGTTATACTTTTGGTTGAGCTCTTGAAATATTTTGAAGTTTTTTCCCTGACCCAGGCTAAAGGCGACATCCCTTTTGCAGTACTTGCTGATCTGTCTCTTGATAGCCTTCACCATCTTAGGTCGTACTGCGGCATAGAGTTCCTTGCTATCATAGTAATTGTAATTTTTGCCTTCTTTAGTGAAGCCTAGAGGACAAAGGGAAGAAATATAAAACTGCTGATGAAAGGACGCCACTCCTCCCAAGGTCTCCATCATTTCATAGATAAAAATAGAGGAGAGCTCATGCTTCTTTTTGATTGCATTAGGGATTCCACATACCTTTTCTAAATGAATAGGATCTGTAAATGGAATCCCTGTCATCCCCGCACCTAATCGTCCTGGATTTATTCCAAAGAGGAAATGCCGTTCTGATTCATCATTATAAAATTTGCGATAATAGGCATTCATCATTGAGATCACTTCAGGGCTATCAAAGGGGTATATGAGAGCCACTCCTTGGGGCAGACGCCAGTTAGGCTTTAAGCTGGCATAATAGTCTAATATATGATTACAAAACATCCGCTCTTAAAATCTATACATCAAACTTAAGGCCGTGCCATTAGAATTTAGATCTGCTGCAAATTGATACAGATTATCTCCATTATCATAGATCCCTATGGTACTACGGATACTCGGTATCACTTCAGCAGACAGGGCAAAGGAATCAGAAATATCTAACTGAAACCCCAAGACATAGCCAATGGCTGGATTAAGCAAATACTGATTATTTCGATCATTACCTGCTGCTCTGTTAGCATAAGCCGCTGATAAACTGAAATCCCAACCATGAATAAAAGAGAGTTTATCAGCGATTGGTTTGCGCTTTTCTGTACCCAAAGCATAACCGACATTGAAGTCAAAGTCAGCTCTAGAATAGTTATAAGCTACTCGACCAAACAGGAACCTGTGTCTTCTGTATTTATCCGCACCAATAGCTTTTTTGTAAAATAGATTAAAGTCATCAAAGCCTGAAAATCTCAAGCCCAATTCTCGAGCTACGGGATCTTCGGTTTGATTTTGTTGCGCTATTCCAAGGCAGCTCATGAACAAAGAGAGTAATAGGATGCTAGTCGTTCTTAACATAATGTAAAGTTTTAATGAAAAATTATTGATGTCTGCGCAACATAAATGAACTAATATTGATTGTAATTTGGGTACAATCATTCAAGAAATTTATAATTTTAGCTTAGATGTTTAACATGGAATCGACCAATACATACAAGTTACTGTTAGCACTTCTTGTTGCAGTGGCTTTCGGATTTTCTTCATGCGCAGAAGACATAGTAGAAACTGATGAAGAACTCATTCCTTATTTTGACTTATTTGCAGCTGAAGCAGCTAAAAGAGGAATTACGGTAGACTATGAGGCAGCCAGAATAGAAGGCTTATTTCAAGATATAGGCGGAGGTAATACTTTAGGTCAGTGTTTTAGAAATTCTGACAAACCTAGGAAAGTCATCATTGATATAGATTACTGGGAAAATTCCTCAGAACCCGAACGAGAGTTTTTGATCTTTCATGAATTAGGACATTGCTTTCTAGACAGAGATCATCTAGATGATACTAAACCCAATTCCAATGTCTGTGTGAGCATTATGCACGCCACACCACAATCTTGTCAGTTCAGCTTGACTGATGAGAATAGAGAAGAATACCTCGACGAACTTTTTAACTTTTAAGATACATGAGACAACTAATTGCCCTTGCGGCTGCAAGCCTTCTACTTCTACTAGGTGGATGCACTTCTAACCTAGACCTAATAAGTATAGACGAATATATTTCGCAGAACAACTTGGAAGTAGAAACGACTGCAAGTGGATTGAAATACATAATCGAATTCGAAGGCAATAACGAGATGCCTACTTTAGATGATGAAGTAACTGTAAAGTATCGTGGATACAGAACTGATGACTTCACCTTTGATTCTAATATAGAGGGTCTGGCTTTCCCCCTAGAAAATGTCATAGAAGGATGGCAAGAAGGCATTCAACTTTTAGGCAAGGGAGGCAAAGCTCAATTATTTATCCCTTCTAATTTAGCCTACGGTAACGGTTCCCCATCTAGTGACATTCCACCTAATACTGACCTTATCTTCGATGTGGAGTTAGTAAATTTCTAGTAGCGATTACTCACTTACAATACAAACCGACTTGGCCACTTACGGTTGGCCATTTCAATACCATCTACCCGACCCTATTTCGAAAGCAAGAGTCTCTTGCCTACCAAAGGAAAACAGTAGCTACTGCTGATGATGATTTTCTACATGTAGACTGTCTTCTAGGATCTAATAGACGGCTCGCTATTCTCTGCCATGGTCTAGAGGGCAGCAGCACATCAAAATATATCATTGGTACATCAGGACTACTCCATGAAAAGGGCTGGGATACTGCGGCTATAAATTATCGCGGCTGTAGTGGCGTCATGAATAGACAACTCCGCATGTACCACAGTGGCGCCACAGATGATCTTGCGACAGTGATAGATCAATTCTTACCTGTCTATGATGAGGTCGCTTTGGTAGGCTTCAGCCTTGGAGGCAACCTTGTATTAAAATATCTAGGAGAACAAGGAGCATCATCATATTCTCAAATAAGGGCTGCAGTAACAATCTCTGTACCCACCAATCTAGAAGCTGGATCTCTTAACATTGGCAAGCGCAGCAACTTTATCTACGAGAGGAAATTTCTGACATCTCTCTTTGAGAAAGTCTCACAGAAGCAAAATCAATACCCCGACACTGAAATTTTCGATGATTACAAATCAATCAAAACACTGTATGAATTTGATGATCAAATAACGGGGCCATTACATGGATATAGCGATGCAAAAGACTATTATACTCAATGTAGCTCAGAGCACTTCATAGAAAAAATAAAGGTGCCTAGTCTCATTATTAATGCTCTAGATGATCCCTTCTTACCTGAGGAATGTTACCCTCATGACAGAGTAGAAAAAAACGATCTTGTAGAAATGGTGACACCAGAGCATGGAGGGCATGTCGGCTTTGTACAGAGAGAGAAGAAATACTACTGGGCAGAAGAAATGATTGCGCATTTCCTAAATAAAAAGTCAGAGACAGTTACTTGACCATCTCTGACTTGAAAGTATCTACGGAAGTAGATATTTATTTTACCTCAAAAGAAACTTTTAAGCTTACTCTGTACTCTGTAACCTTTCCTCTAGAAACGACTACACTTTGATCTTGTACATAAGCAGATTTGATTCCTTTGATAGATTTTGATGCTCTTACTATTGCATTCTTCGTTGCATCCTCCCAGCTCTTCTTAGAGTTAGACATAATCTCTACGACTTTAATAACGGCCATAATATTTCTTGTTTTTTTTAAATAAAATAATATTACAAATATATCTAATATGTAAGTCAGACTCAACCTAGCAGTCTAGGCTTAACAGTTTGAGGATGAGAGAGGACTTATCTTGGAACAACTAGCTTTGTGTAATTGACGTCGTTGCTTCTATAAAAGCATCAATATCCTTCTCTAAGAGATGCAGATTAACAGTCGCTCTCAGCATCGGAATGTCTTTATACTTTGTCTTCTTGCAATGTATACCATAAGACTGCAGGTAAGCAGGAGCAACCTTAGCAGGATGTATATGATCAAACCCGAACCCCACCACTCCACAAGATCTTTTCGGGTCTGTCATGATAGTGATAGAGGGGATTCCCTTCAGACCTTCGATGAGTTGTGATTGTAGTTCCTTTATTCTTTGAGTCTTTCTACTCCATTCAATCGCTTCATTAAAATCTAAAACTGACTGTAGAGTGAGTTCATTCTGAAAAGGCACTGTCCCAGTATAGTTGAATTTGGATAAATCATTTTGCAATTTACCTGGATAGGACAAAGGAGGACTTAGCTTAGGTATATTTTGATCCTTAACATAGAGCAAGCCGGTGCCTAAGGGAGCATACATCCACTTATGCAAGGACGACACATAATAATTACAGTTAAGGTCTTGAATATCCACCCCAAACTGCCCGACAGCATGTGCCCCATCTACCAATACTTCTACTCCCCTCTTTTGAGCTTCTTCACAAATCGCTTTTACGGGCATGATTTGCCCTTCGCGATGTGTAAAATGAGTCACTAGGATCATCTTCGTTTTGGACGTAATACCAGATATGAATTTATGGACGATCTGCTCATCAGAATCTGAAGCAGGGTTCAGATCGATATTGATTTTTTTTATGCCCTTAAGCGCGGAAAGCTTATCCAAGGTATAATGAGGATAAGGGTAGGCCATGCTAGAGATAAGGACCTCATCCTCAGGCTGAAAAGGATAATCGTTCAGTATAAAATTGATGCCTTCCGAAGTATTCCTGACCAGAGTAATATCCTCTTTTTTTGCACCTACAGTAGCTGCCAAGGATTCTAGAGCAGCTAGGCTGTAGTCTTCACTCTGATCTTTGACCTCATACGCTGCATAGGAGGCTAAGCTTTTGGTTAGCTGGATGTAGTTCTCATAGACAGGCTTAGGCATCATACCTACACTACCGGTATTGAAATTAAGTCGGCCTTGCTTATCCTTAAAGAACTGATCCGCTATAGCTGACCAACTTGCATTAGGCTCAAGACCACAGGAAACAATAGGAATTATTTGAGTCCCTAAGCTTAAAGCCGTTACATTCTTAATAAATCTTCGTCTAGATGACATAGGATGAACAAAATACATCTTAAGTCACTGAGAATCTAACCAATCTGTAATTTCTAGATCAGTGACCAGCTCAAGATTTAGAAAATTTACGAGCTGACTTATATATGTTTTTTAACATATATTATTTTGTTACATGTGTGATTAGTTCAATATATTTTGCTTTCCTAATCATATTGTAGTTTATATTTTGCTAGATATATTGGAATCGCTATTTTAGCATAGCTGAAAATGCCTATCCGCTGGTCTAGCGTCGACATTATTTAATAACAAAAAGTCTATATGAAATCTAAATGGTGGTTTTGGGGCCTACTATTATTGGTCTACCTATTAATTGGCCTATGGCTGTGCAGAAGATTTATCTGCGGTTTATAGCATTATTTCAAATCAACTTAAAAACAAAATGGCTAAATACTTTTGGATCTTTTTTATTCTCTTGCTCATTTGGATGTTCATTGGGTATCTCCTATGCAAGAAATTTATTTGTTCGCCAGCACTACCTATAGTGACAGATACTTGTGCTGTCTGGGATGTAGATGATGGAAACAAGGACATTTTCGATATTAATAATAACGTCCACTTCCAGAGATCTCGATACAATCACTTGATTTCTTACACTAATGTGAATGATGCGATCACCACAGCGGCTAACTATCTTAAGAATAATACCAATAGAGCGCTGACAATCACTGGACTCTATGATACACTAGAAACCAACCCACACAATCTCCTGCCTAACCTAGGTCTGGCAAGAGCAGATGATGTAAAATCTTGGTTAGAATCACAGCAAGTGTCCTCTACTCAAATTAACATTAACTCAAAAATTGTGGATCGTGCCTGCTATAAAGGTGATACGCTTAGAAGAGGAGTAGAGTTTGCCTTTGGAGAAGCAAAATCTGATGATGCCAGACTGGCTGCCATTAAGGATAGGTTGTTTGGCAAGCCAATCATGCTTTATTTTAATACGGGATCAGATGTTCCTAATATTACAGCTCAGCATAGACAAGACTTTGCGGACCTCTTCTACTACTTAGATCAGGTACCGGGTGCAAGTCTAGACGTAGATGGACATACAGATAATGTAGGTGGACTAAATGCGAATGTCACTCTCTCCCAAAACAGAGCAGATGACGTGAGGAACTATATAACAACTAATGGTGGGGTACCTACAGCAAGGATGAATACAAATGGCTTTGGACCAAATAGTCCAATTGCACCAAATGATACACCTGCTAATAAAGCACTCAATAGAAGAGTGGAGGTCACCCTTAAATAATTTTAAAAAAATACTAAAACATAACTGACATGACTTTATCAATTATTTATTCACAGTTATTTGCCTTCGGTGCTGGATTCCTCGGCTGTCCATGGTGTATATTTCTGCCATTGCTACTTATGCTAGGGGCATGGCTACTAGGATGGTTAGGCGCATGGCAATGGATGAAATCTAAGTTTGGATCCCTAGATGGTAAGTATGCTTCTCTAAACTCTAAGTATGAAGCGGATAAAAGAAACTGGAATTCGAAATTAACGAGCTGGGAGTCTGAAAAGAAAACTTATACCTCTCAACTAAGTGCTAAGCCTAAACAGGTCATCAAGGAAATAGAAGTGATCAAGGAAGTGCCTGTGGTACAGGAAGTAGAAGTAGTGAAAGAGGTAGAAGTGATCAAAGAAGTAGAAGTGGTCAAAGAGGTAGAGGTGGTCAAAGAGGTAGAGGTGGTCAAAGAAGTAGAAGTGATCAAAGAGGTAGAAGTGATCAAAGAGGTAGAGAAGATCGTAGAGAAACCCGTAGAGGTCATCAAAGAAGTAGAGAAAATCGTAGAGAAGCCTGTAGAGGTGATCAAAGAAATAGAGGTAGAGAAGATCGTAGAGAAACCTGTAGAGGTCATCAAGGAAGTAGAGAAGATTGTCGAAAAGATTGTAGAGAAACCTGTAGAGGTCATCAAAGAAGTAGAAAAGATCGTCGAAAAGATCGTAGAGAAGCCTATAGAGGTGATCAAAGAAATCGAAATAGTCAACGAGGTTATCAAAGAAGTAGAAAAGATTGTAGAGGTAGAGAAAGTTGTAGAAGTCGAGAAGATCGTTGAAAAGCCTGTAGAGGTCATCAAGGAAGTAGAGAAGATTGTCGAAAAAATCGTAGAGAAGCCAGTAGAGGTGATCAAAGAAATCGAAGTCGTCAAGACAATCGAGAAACCTGTAGAGGTGATCAAAGAGGTAGAGGTAGAAAAGATCGTAGAGAAAATAGTAGAGAAGCCTGTAGAGGTGATCAAAGAAGTGGAGAAGATCGTAGAAAAGATCGTAGAGAAGCCTGTAGAGGTGATCAAAGAGGTAGAAGTAGAAAAGATCGTAGAGAAAGTCGTTGAAATGCCTGTGGAGATAGTCAAAGAAATCGAAATCGTAAATGAAGTAGTCAAGGAAGTAGAAGTAGAAGTAGAAGTAGAAGTAGAGAAAATTGTAGAAAAACCTGTAGAGGTTATCAAAGAAGTAGAAGTCATCAAAGAGGTAATCAATAACGATGAGCTGAATGCATGGAAGAAAAAGTATGCAAGCTTAGAAAGAAACTACGACAAGGACCAAGGAGGCTGGACTACTAAGCAAGAGAAATGGCAGGCAGAGAAAAAAGAATTATCTGCTCAACTAAAGGCTAAACCGAAAGAGGTCATCAAGGAAGTAGAGGTGATCAAAGAAGTAGAGGTGATCAAAGAAGTAGAAGTCATCAAGGAAGTACCTGTAGAAATCATCAAGGAGGTAGAGGTGACCAAGTCAGTGGACTTTGAACAACTGGCTAAAATGATGGCTAACATGGAAGTGGTAGAAGAATCAAGAGAAGTTGTAAGTGAACGAAAGGTAGTAGGAAAGGCTGTTACCAAAAAAGCAGTTGCTAAAGAAGCACCAGCTAAAAAGAAAACAACTGCAAAAAAAGCAACTGCTACGGCTAAAAAGAAGACTACTGCAAAGAAGGCAACTGCGCCAGCTAAAAAGAAAACAACTGCAAAGAAGACAGCTGTAAAAGGAAAGAAAGATGACTTGACTAAGATAGAAGGCATCGGTCCTAAGATTGCAGGCTTGCTGAACCAAGATGGTATTACAACTTTTGCAGCCCTTGCAAAAACTAAGGTTACCGTTATAAAAGGTATATTAGAAAAAGCAGGTCCAAGATATCAAATGCATAATCCAGGCTCTTGGCCAAAGCAATCTAAGTTGGCAGCAGATGGCAAATGGGATGCACTAAAGAAATTACAGGACGAACTAGATGGCGGCAAGTAGGAAATAATTTCAAATTACTAACGAAAAAATAAATCATGTTTTATAGTAAAAAAAGAGTTTTAAACAGAGCCATTCCTGACAATGACCCGAATGGATTGATAGATAGAGTGCAGGTGAGTAGAAACTTAACTGTAAAAGCTGTAGAAGTACACGTTGACATTGCACATCCATACAGTGGAGACATCAGTATTGAGTTAACTAATCCTGACGGCAAGAAGAAAACACTTCAAGCCCCTACAAGGGTACCAGGCAAAAACCTAAAAAAGCACTATGTAGGAGATATGATGTCTGACTTTGCAGGAGGCAAGTCAAAAGGTGAATGGTCGATGAAAATTGTTGACTCAGGAGCGAGAGACAGTGGGTCATTAGTTAATTGGACTTTGAGTCTAGAACTGGCTAATTCCAAAAAGAGTGAAATCTTTATAGACGACCAAGAAGATCTCAAGAGTACTCATGTATGCCATCAAGGAGGCAAGATCTCTTCTATGACTGGATATGTAAACATAGAGCATAGTCACATTGGAGATTTGGTTTGTAAATTGGTTTCTCCATCTGGAAAATCAATAACTCTTCACAACAAGACTGGTGGATCTCAGCACAACCTCGGGAAGAACTTTACTGCTAAAGACCTAGAAGCCTTTAACGGAGAGGTAGCTAAAGGAAAGTGGCATATGGATATATCTGATCAACTGAAAGGTGATGCAGGTAGATTAGTAAGCTGGGGATTAAATATAAAAACTACTAGCAAAGCAGCTGCACCCAAAAAAGCAGCTAAAGCAAAGAAAGATAACCTGACTAAGATAGAAGGCATCGGTCCTAAGATCAATGAGATCCTAAATGGTGGAGGCATCCATTCTTTCGAACAGCTCGCTGCAGCTAAACCTGCAGATATCAAAAAGCTACTTGAGGCCGCAGGACCTAGATTCAAAATGCATGACCCAGGAAGTTGGCCAAGACAATCTAAATTGGCTGCAGATGGCAAATGGAAAGAACTTGAGAAACTGCAAGATGAACTTGATGGTGGAAAGTAAAAATAAAAGATAGCCCTCAAGGCTATCTTTTTTTATTTTTGATTCCTTTTACACAATTTAAAAAATAACACTAGATGTTAACAAGAGATAAACTAATCAAACAAGTCGCCAAGAAGGCGAAAATTTCCATAGGCAAAGCAACTGCCGCTTATGAATGCATACTGAAAGATAGTCCTTCATGGAGACAACAGTCTACTAAAAAATCAAAGGAAGTCAGAGAAGTTGCTGTAGCAGTACCTGGTAAGCCCAAAGTAAAAGAGGTAAAGGTTATAAAGCAAAAAGCCGTAAAAGCTTACAAGACTAATGAAGTCATAAAGAAAGTAGAAGTACTCAAGCATGTACCTGCTTACAAGAAAGAAGAAAAGATTAAGGTAGTAGAGGTCATCAAGGAAGTGCCTGTAATACAGATAAAAGAAGTGATCAAAGAAGTAGTGAAGGAGGTGCCTGTCATCCAAGTACAAGAGGTGATCAAAGTAAAAACAGTAACCAAAAAGGTTCCTGTCACTGTAATCAAGGAAGTCATCAAAGAAGTAAAGGTCCCAGTACCCGTCATCAAAGAAGTCATCAAAGAAATCAAAGTCCCTGTACCTGTAATCAAAGAGGTCATCAAGGAAGTAAAAGTAGAGGTGCCTGTAATCCAAAACAGAGAAAAACTAAAGCTAAAACCTATTACCAAGAAGGTCAATGTCCCAAAGGTGAAGGAAGTCATCAAAAAGGTAGAGGTCATCAAAGAAGTGCCTGTAGAAGTCATCAAAGAAGTACAGGTAATCAAAGAAGTCGTCAAGAAAGTACCAGTTCCTGTCTCTAAGCAAAAGGAAGTGATCAAAGAAGTGGAGGTCATCAAAGAAGTGCCTGTCTATGTTGATAAGGTTAGAATCAAAGAAGTAAAGGTTACAAAGGAAGTACCTGTAGAAGTCATCAAAGAGGTAAAAACGGTCACTGAGGTGAATGTTATAGATCCTAGAAAAGAAAAGTCTTTCCTTAAGAAGATAGCGGATTTAGAAAAGAAATGTGCTTCATATGAAAAGAGCCTCGTCAATGCTAAAGACACAGGTAAGGAACTCTCTAGCTGGAAAAGAAAATTCACCAAGTTGGAAGAAGACAACAAAAAGCTTAATGATTCTGTCAATAAATACAAGAATGCTAAACCAAAGATTGTAGAAGTCATCAAAGAAGTACCTGTTGAAATCATCAAAGAAGTGGAAGTAACTAAAGGTTATGACATGAAGACACTTCAGAAGATGCTCATGGGAATGGCTACCAAAGAAACTTCAAGAAAGGTAATAGGAACAACAACCAATAGCGGAGAAGCAAAAGTAGTAGCGAGAAGAGAAGTCAAAGAAGGCAGCAGAACAAAGGTAACTGCAAAGCCTACAAAAGTGACTCAGTCAACTAAAGATGACCTTACTAAGATAGAAGGTATCGGTCCTAAAATTGCTGAGTTATTGCACACAGCAGGCATAAATACCTTTGCGGAGTTAGGTGCATCAAAAGATACTGATGTCAAGAAAATCTTAGAAGCTGCTGGACCTAGATTCCAAATGCATGATCCAGGATCTTGGAACCAACAAGCCCAACTTGCAGCAGCTGGAAAGTGGGCAGAACTAGAAAAACTCCAGGATAAACTTAACGGAGGAAAATAAACGGCAATACATTTTACAATTCAGTTAATTAAAGGCTGCTTTTACCCAAAAGCAGCCTTTATTCTTTAATTTGCCTGAGTATTAACACCTTTAAATACTCAATGCTCTACATCCAATGCATCTTATATTATGCGCTTTCCGCAGTGGGAGGATTACTCCTTGGGTGGTTACTATTTGGAGGTAAAAGAAAGGAGCTCGATACGCTACGACAAAGTGTAAATACAAATAGGTTAGCACTTAATGATGCGCTTACCGACCTCTCCAAATTCAAAAACAAAGCCCAGACTGAGATAGCCTCAAAAGATGCAGAAATCTCCAAGCTGAAGAAGTCTCCAGGTCTTCCGGATATAATAGCTAAAGCTCAGGAAAGTGAAATAAAGCACTGGAAAGAAAAAGCAAGTACATTAGAAAAACAACTCAAAGAAGCTCCAAAGGCAGGCTCTGATACAAAAAAACAACTGCGTCATCTACAGACAGAACTAGACGTAGCCAGACATGCTCTGAAAGTCAAGACCAAAAAGATAGAAGAACAAAAATTAGCGCTGGCAAATCCCCAAGCTTCCTCTGAAGATGTAGAACTGGCAGAGGACTACAAAGAGCTCAAGAAGCGATTCAAGAAAATCAAAAAGAAACTGAAAGCTCAGAGCAAAAAGCAAGCTGAGATAAAGACCGTCGTCATAAAAGAATCTTTAGACCTAGATAAATTAGAGAAGCTCTTAGAAGAGGGTAAACTAACAACTAAGACTAAAAAGGTCTCTAAGAAGAAAAAAAAGAAGAAACAAAAACAAAAGGCTAAATCAGACTCTTAAAGCGTGGTCGTTTAGGCTTGAATTCTCCTTGCTCTTCTTTCTTCTTCGCTTCATAAGCAGAGAAATTCCCTTCAAAAAATCTAACCTTCCCTTCATCTTCGAATGCAAGTATATGCGTCGCTAGTCTATCGATGAACCATCTATCATGCGATATCACCAAAATACAACCTGCAAAATTCTCTAGACCTTCCTCTAAGGCTCTTAGAGTATTGACATCTATATCATTAGTCGGCTCATCCAGTAGGAGTACATTTCCTCCCTCCTTGAGAGTAATAGAGAGATGGACGCGGTTGCGTTCTCCACCAGATAAGACTTCTAGTTTCTTCTGCTGGTCTTGACCCGTAAAATTAAATTTACTGAGATAAGCTCTTGCGTTCAGCTCTTTATTTCCTACCGTAATGATGTCATTACCACCAGACACGATTTCGTAGACTGACTTCTCAGGGAGCAAATCTTTGTGGGATTGATCTACATAACTGAGCTGGACTGTATCTCCTATAGTCACAGCTCCTGCATCTGGCTGCTCCTCACCCATAATCATCCTGAATAGTGTCGACTTCCCTACGCCATTGGCACCGATGATACCGACGATCGCATTTTTCGGAATCGAAAAGCTCAGGCCTTCCATCAGGACTCTGCCGTCATAAGACTTAGCTAGATCATTAACTTCTATTACTTTGTCTCCTAGACGTGGACCAGGAGGTATATAGAGCTCTAACTTAGATTCTCTTTCCTTAGTCTCTTCACTGGCTAGTTTTTCGTAGGCTGATAATCTGGCTTTCCCTTTAGCTTGTTTGGCTTTAGGATTCAAGCGGGTCCATTCTAGCTCTCGCCTTAGAGCTTTCTTTCGCTTTGACTCTGTTTTTTCCTCTTGTTCTAATCTATTGGCCTTCTGCTCTAGCCATGAGCTATAATTTCCTTCCCATGGTATGCCTTCTCCCCTATCTAATTCTAGGATCCAGCCTGCCACATTATCTAGAAAATATCTGTCGTGGGTCACTGCTATTACAGTCCCAGGAAAACTACTCAAAAACTGCTCTAACCAATGTACTGATTCTGCATCTAGGTGATTGGTAGGCTCATCGAGTAAGAGTATATCAGGCTTAGATAATAATAGTCTACATAATGCCACTCTTCTTCTCTCTCCTCCTGAGAGGACACTGACTTTCTGATCATCTGGCGGGAGACGCAAGCTATCCATCGCCACCTCGAGAGTATGGTCTAATTCCCAGGCATTATAGATATCCATTTTCTCTGCAAGCTCACCTTGAGTTTCTAAGAGCTTATTCATCTCATCATCACTCATGGGCTCGGCAAACTTTTGATTCACCTCATTATAAGCCGTCACGATATCTACGATCTCTTGTACACCTTCCTGGACGATCTCCTTTACAGTTTTGGATTCATCCAATTCCGGCTCCTGAGCGAGATACCCAATTTTATATTCTTTATCAAAGGTGACCTTCCCTTCATAGTTTGTGTCTAGTCCTGCTATGATCTTCAGCAAACTTGATTTACCAGATCCATTCAGTCCTAGGACACCGATCTTGGCGCCATAGTAGAATGATAACCATATATTATTGAGAACCTTTTTCTTGGGTGGATAAGTCTTAGAGACCCCTTCCATTGCAAAAATGACCTTGTTGTCTGACATATATATTATTAGATAGCTAAGTTAAAATGAATACTCAAAAAAACTAAGCCTCGATCAATTCCTAGCTTTTAGTCTTTAGAGAGTAAAGAGACCTGTCCTCATCATAGAACCTCTAGAGCTTAATGGTCCAAATACCGTAGGCCCTAGAGCACCCGAATTAAAGGGTATTTATAAAAAATGAAAAAAATCCTCCCTGAAGGCAGCGCAAAAGTTACCTCTGATCTGAATTCAATAATTGAATCGCACAAAATTAGAAATCAGGAAAAATCTCAAAATATTTTCACTGCGAGACAATAGACTACAAAAGAGCTATAATCATCTGAAATATAGTTCATTACACATTAATATCACTCTTTATAAATCGCTCACTTTTAGACTTCCATAAGACCTGATAATCATTTTTTAACACTAGAAAATCAGCGCCAAGGACGCATTACAATAAGCCCTGACGTATAGGACTTTGAAATTGACAAACTGACTTGACTAGCTAGTTTGACAGATTAGAGAACAAATGATCACTAATAAACTAAAATGATGAAAAATATTTTACTCACCAGTTGTTGCCTACTCCTCTTTGGGATGCTATTCAACACTGCGCTTTTAGCAGAAAACGGAGATGAAAATTTCTGTTTTAATGCTGATGTACCCGAAGCACAGGCAAATCTAGGGGCTATGTGCTTGACAGCACCGACCTTATTTTGTCCTGCAACATATCTAGGTTGTCCTTCAGATAATCTAGACCCTAGCAACACAGGAAACCCTGTCGCACAGCCTGGGGATGCAAACTGTCCTAATCCAATCGTAAGTTTTACGGATGAGATAGTGAGCAATACTGGTTGCCTCAAGATAGTACACAGAACCTGGGAAGCAACGTACCCACCTGGTTCAGCAAGTATTAAATTACATTCTACTTGCCAGCAGACCTTATATCTAGAGGATACGACACCACCTACTATAATAAACTGTCCCAATGACCTCGTCATAGATTTATCCACTAACTGTGATAGCACTGCCACTTGGATAGTGCCTACAGCTGAAGATGACTGTGGGATACAGTTATTTGTCACTACTAATTTTAGTGGTACGACCTTCCCATCTGGAACAACAACGGTGACTTACTCAGCGACAGACTTTTGTGGACTGACCTCTACCTGTAGTTTCAATGTAACAGTTACTGGAAGCTGTTGTAATGCGCCGAGCATCGCCTGTCCTGCGGATATCAATGTATGCCCAGTTATAGCTGGGACGACACCATCCACAACTGGAGTGGCTTCGGCAACTGCCTCGGATCCTTCTTGTGGCGTTCCTGTTGTAACTTTTGTAGACAATATAATATCTACAGGTCCGTGCAGCGGAGAACAACAAATCCAAAGAACATGGACAGCCTCAGATGCTGGCAATAGTAGCCTCGCTTCTAGCTGCAACCAAATAATAAATGTCGTAGATGACACCAATCCAGTCATCTCTAGTACACCAAGTAATATCACAGTAGCAGGAAATGGATCTGGCTGTCAAGTAGCCGTTTCGTGGACTCAGCCTACTGTCACTGATAATTGCAACATTGCAACGTGGTCTTCTAACTTTAATAGCGGAGACACCTTCGCAGAAGGGACTACAACAGTTATATATACAGCAGTAGATGATTGTGGCAACACAGCTACGAGCTCATTTACAGTAACGGTAGATTGCGTCTGTAATTCAGCACCCACATTAACTTGTCCTGCTGATTACAATGCTTGCCCGACTAATACAAGTACTTCACCAAGTGTAACTGGTACAGCAACAGCTGTAGCAGGTGACCCAAGTTGTGGTGCACCTATAGTAGCATACACAGATGTAGTAGTTTATAATGGACCTTGTGCTAATGCCACGGTTATAGAAAGAACATGGACAGCTACAGTAGCTAATAACAATGCACTGACTGTAGACTGCGTACAGATGATAACTCTAGCAGATAACACTGCCCCTCAGATTACTTCTATGCCACAAGATGTTACACTTAATGGCATCGGGGCTAACTGTACTATTCCTATTAGCTGGAGTGAACCTACTGCTACTGATGATTGTGGCATGGCTACTTTTAGCTCCAACTTTGCAAGTGGAAGTAGTTTTCCAAGTGGAATCACGACAGTGGTATATACTGCAGTAGATAAATGTGGTAATGCTACTTCATTATCTTTTACAGTAACAGTGAATTGTGCTTTATGCACTTCACCACCTCTACTGACCTGCCCAGCAGATTATAACGGATGCCCATTTGCGGGCTACCCTATTCCTGCACTTACAGGAACAGCTACAGCGACAATCGGAGGCCCTAACTGTACTGGAACACCGATAGTAACCTATAACGATATAGTAAACAGCCAAGGCTCTTGTACTAATGCATACAACATTACGAGAGTATGGACAGCAACAAATCCTAATGACTCAAGTCTTTCGACGACTTGCTCACAGAGCATCGTTGTGACAGATAATGGAGGTCCTACCCTTAGTAATTTGCCGAGTGATATTACGGTACATGCTACTGGAGCTGGTTGTGCAGTCCCAGTTAAATGGGGAGCACCTACAGCAACGGATGATTGTGGTGTCGCCTCGATTAATGCCACACCTAATAATGGAAGTACTTTCACTGAAGGAACGACGACTGTAGTATATACCGCTATAGATAACTGCGGCAATGCAGCAGCGGCTAGCTTTAATGTAACAGTACTCTGCTCAGGCTGTCAATCACCACCGAATATTACTTGCCCAAGTGCATACATTACCTGCCCAGGTGGTATGTTACCTTCTCCTTCTATAGCAGGTGTTGCTACTGCGTCGGCAGCAAGTTCTGAATGTATGACACCATTTGTATTCTATAGTGATGTGATCACAGGATTCGGCTCATGTGCTGGTGCTTATACAGCACAGAGAACATGGAATGCCTTCGATCCTTCATCAGCTCAGATGTCTAGCTGTGTACAAGTTATAGATATGAATGACACTAGTCTACCGACCATAGCAAATGTACCTCAAGATATAACTCTGACGGCGACAGGTTCTGGCTGCTCTCTAATTGCTAACTGGAATGCACCTTCAGCAACTGACAACTGTGGCATAGCTAGTCTAACTTCGTCACATAATTCAGGATCAAGCTTTACTGACGGAACTACAACAGTAACTTATACAGCAACAGATAATTGCGGCAATACTAACACTGCAACATTTAACGTCACTGTAGAATGTGCTGGATGCAATACGCCACCAGCTATAAGCTGCCCTGCAAACTATACTTTATGTCCAGCGTCACCATTCCCTAATCCATCAGTATCAGGAGTGGCTGCAGCTACTGCAGGTTCTGCAGATTGTGGAACACCTATCGTAAGCTACAATGATGTAATGAGTTCATTTGGAACTTGTATGGGTGCCATGACTTACCAAAGAAACTGGACAGCAGCTGACCCAGATGATTCATCTGTATTCAGTACCTGTGTGCAAACCATAACGATGGAGGACAATATCTTCCCAGTAGTTACTAATGTACCTGCTGATATAACAGTATCAGGAAATGGCTCTAACTGTCAAGTACCTGTAACATGGAATGCGCCAGTCGCAACAGATAATTGTGGTATAGATCAGATCAGTTCTAATTTCCAAAGTGGTCACACTTTTGGCAATGGAACAACTACTGTAACCTATACTATCACAGATAATTGTGGCAATGCAAGTACAGCAGCATTTAATGTAACTGTAGACTGTATAGAATGTACTACTCCACCTGTTATCAGCTGCCCTACTAATTATACAGCTTGTATTTCTAGCGCTACTAGCCCATCTATTACTGGTGTAGCTACAGCAGCAAATAGTGGTGCAAACTGTGTAGGTGTACCAAATGTCACTTATGTAGATGCGATAACTAATGGTGCTTGTGCTGGTGCACAAACTATACAAAGAACATGGACGGCTATAGATCAAAATACTGGTCTTAGTGGCAGTTGTGTACAGACGGTATCTCTAATAGATAACAGCGCCCCTGCTATCACAAATGTACCAGCTAATATCACTGTGAGTGGTTCTGGCGCAGGATGCCAAGTACCAGTTACATGGAATGCACCACAAGCAAGTGATAACTGTGGTACTACTACATTGACTAGCAACATTGCGAATGGAACCACTTTCACTAGTGGAACAACGACGATAACTTATACTGCTGTAGACAATTGTGGAAATGCAAGTACGGCTTCATTTACAGTAACTGTAGAATGTGGTGTATGTTCTACACCGCCTAGCATTACTTGTCCAGCAAGCTTTACAACTTGTGCTACTGGAATGGGAATACCTGGACCAACTGTAACAGGTTTTGCTTACTCGGTAATTGATGGCCCTAATTGTAGTGGTACACCATATATGACTTATAATGATGTGGTACTTTCTTCAGGACCATGTGCAGGAGCGATGGAAGTAGAAAGAACTTGGATAGCGACAGACCCTTCTAATAAGTTACAAGGCACTTGTGTCCAACACATCTCTATTGTAGATAATAGCAATCCAGTCATTAGTGGCATGCCGACTAATATTACAGTATCTGGAACTGGATCTAACTGTGTCGTACCTGTCACATGGAATGTACCAACTGCAACAGATGACTGTGGTGCAGCAACCTTGACAACTAATCACAGTAATGGTTCTAACTTTAGTGAAGGAACAACGACAGTAATCTATACAGCTACAGATAATTGTGGTAATGTTACGACAGCAAGCTTTACAGTAACTGTACAATGTGCAGGATGCAATACGCCTCCAGCTATCAGTTGTCCAACGAACTATACTGCCTGCCCAAGTAATTCTAGCAGTCCATCTATTACAGGTGTCGCAACTGGATCTAATTCAGGTGCAAACTGTAACGGTGTACCTACAATAACTTATACAGACACAGTGCTTTCTAATGGCCCATGTAATGGTGCTCAGAATATATCAAGAACATGGTTAGCCACAGATCCAAATTCTGGATTGAGCAGCAGCTGTGTACAAACAATCAATCTAGTGGATAATACACCACCGGTGATTACTAATATGCCCGCTAACATAGTCGTGAGTGGTAATGGCAGTGGTTGTTCCGTTCCTGTAACATGGACAGTACCTACGGCTACTGATAACTGCGGAATGAATACTGCTCCAACATGTGCATATACTGTAGGTGCTTTCTTCAATGAAGGAACTACGACAGTAACCTATACAGCTACAGACAATTGTGGTAATACAAGCTCTGCTTCATTTACAATTACTGTAAACTGTGCTGGTTGTTCCACACCACCAAGTATTACTTGTCCAGCTAATTACACAGGCTGCCCAGGTATTTCTACCTTACCAGAAAACACAGGAGTAGCAACAGCTACACTTACTGGTGCTAATTGTAGTGGCACACCGACTATCTCGCATAGCGACCTGATAGTATCGACTGGACCATGCACAGGAGCAAAAGTTATACAGAGAACATGGACAGCTACAGATCCTAATACGGGTCTTACTGCTTCTTGCACTCAGATGATAACTCTAGTAGACAATACGGCTCCAGTAATTGCTAATATGCCTTCTAACATTACGGTGAGTGGTACAGGAACTAATTGTTCTGTCCCAGTTACATGGACAGTACCTACCGCTACTGATAACTGTGGAATGAATACCGCTCCTACTTGTGCATATACAGTAGGTGCTCTATTCGGTGAAGGAACGACAACTGTAACCTATACTGCAACAGATAACTGTGGAAATTCTAGTTCAGCGTCATTTACAATTACTGTAACCTGTGCTGCTGTATGTAATACACCACCAACTATAACTTGCCCAGCAGATTATACGACTTGCCCTAGCGCAGCGATACCATCTCCATCTATAGCTGGTCAAGCTACGGCTTTCGCAACTGGAGCAGCTTGTGGAACACCAGTTGTTACTTACGCAGATGTAATCGTTACTAACGGACCTTGTCCTAATGCTAAGCATATAGAAAGAACATGGACAGCTACTGATCCTAGCAATGCAGCATTGGCTTCAGTATGTATTCAGAATATTCATTTAATAGATAATACACCTCCAGTATTGGCTAACTGTCCTCTAGGATTAGTCTTAGCAGGTATGTCAAGCAATACAGGAAGTGGAACTGGAAGTGGAACACCATCATGTACTGCTATAGCAACATGGGTAGTCCCTACAGCAACAGATGATTGCAGTAGTGCTACTGTAGTTTGCACTGATCAAAATGGAACTGTTGTAAACTCAGGAGATGCATTCCCTGCAGGTACTACTATAGTTACTTGTACAGCTACAGACCTATGTGGCAACGAAGCGACTTGTGCTTTTGATATCGTGGTAACTTGCAATGATGATTGCACAGCACCACCTCTATTAACTTGTCCGGCAGACGCTACAGTTTGCATAGGAGGAGATTATAGTATCGCCGCACTCGGAGATGTATCAGTGGTGACAGGACCTCTGTGTCCAGCAGTAAGTGTGAGCCATGCGGATGTACTGATCTCAAGTGGCCCATGTGCAGGACAATTTGTCTACAATAGAACTTGGACAGGATCTTATCCATCAATACCGGGCTCTACAACCAGCTGTACACAAGTTATTACTATAGAAAATATGGCACCGCAATTTGTCGGTTGCCCAGAGAATATCTTTGTGGGAGATGATGTAACACCTGTATTCTGGACAGCACCGACTCTAGTAGACCCTTGTGGGACTGCGACAGTGACTGGCAGTCATGTATCAGGCGCTACTTTCCCATGTGGAACTACTACTGTAAGCTACTCAGCAACTGATGCCTGTGGCAACACTATCACGTGTAGCTTTGATGTCATTGTAAATTGTGTCAATGGTACTGGATTCACTTTCTGTCCATCTAACCAAACCTTAACGTGTTCTGGTGGAGGCGCAGTAGCTAACTGGAGTGACCCAATTTACAATAGTACTTGTAGCGATTGCTCTATGGGACAGAATATCCCAGGATTCATCTACATGGGTACTTATGGAGGATCTCAATACTACTGCTCTATTTCGCCAGCGACATGGCCAGTAGCTAAGCAAAATTGTGAGGCGAGTGGAGGATTCCTTGCAGATGTAAATAGTGCAGAAGAAAACAATTTCCTAGCTAACTTACTGACAATACAGTCAGCTTGGATAGGTCTTACAGACGTGAATAGCGAAGGCACTTTTGAATGGTGTAACGGTCAGCCTGTCACATATACTAACTGGTATACTGGACAGCCAAACAACTTCAACAATAATCAGGACTTTGTAGAGATACTAAGCACTGGAGAATGGAATGATCAATACAATAACTATGCGTTAGAGTATATCATGGAGATACCATGCAACTTCGTATATCAGCAGTCAGGACCTGCACCAGGTTCAACTCTTACGGGTGGTACCTACATAGTGACTTACGGTGTCAGTGATGGATGTAATACGAATGAAACATGTAGCTTCTCGATTACAGTAGAAGAAAGCTTAGAGCTTACTTGTCCTGCAGATATTACAGTAACAGCAGCCACTGGCGCTTCGACGGCAACGGCAAGTTGGAATCCACCAGTAGCTAATAGTTGTTGCTCTAGCTGTAGTAGTACGATACCAGGCTTTGTATACATGGGGTCTTATAACGGACATCATTACTACTGTTCTGCAGGTACAGCGACTTGGTCCAATGCCAATGCTATATGTGCTGCTAATGGAGGATATTTGGCTTCTGTTAATACTGCAGGTGAGAATAACTTCCTGGCCAATGTATTGACTTACCAGTCAGCATGGATAGGACTGAATGATGTGAATAATGAAGGATGGTATAGTTGGACAGACGGTAGCCCATACAACTACAGTAACTGGTACATAGGTCAACCGAACAACTATAACAACAACCAGGACTATGTAGAAATGCTAAGTGATGGTACATGGAATGATCAATATGGTTATGTCGCCTTAGAATTCATAATGGAAGTACCAGATTGTATTTCTATGGCACAGTCAGGAGGACCAGCATCAGGATCTAGTTTTGCAGTAGGAACGACGACACCGATTACCTACACGGCGACTGATGGCTGCGGAAACAGCGAGACTTGTACGTTCAATGTCACTGTGGAAGCTGCAACAGCAGTCACACCGTGTGGATCTACTGGACTGACTTCTACTAATCATTACATTGAAAGTTGTACAGTAGGCAATATGACCAATGCTTCTGGAGATAATGGTGGCTATGGTGACTTTACAAATATCTGTGAAGACATAGAACCAGGAACGATAGTGCCTATTCAGTTCTGCCCAGGATTTGCAGGTGCTAAGCCACATGTTATGTACTGGTCTTGTTGGATAGATTTCAACCACGACGGAGACTTCGAAGACAACTATGAGTTTGTGGCCTATGGCGCAGGTGCTCAATGCCTGAATGGACAGATTACTATCCCTAATGGCTTAACTAATGGATTCTGCACTATGAGAATCACAGCTAAGCTTGGAGGATATGCTACTGATCCATGCGAAACTTACCTCTATGGTGAGACTGAAGATTACTGTATCAATATCATCAATGGTGTAACCTTCTTAGATGGAGCTACTCCGATATCAACCAGAGCGAACGATGGTCAGGCTGTAGAATTATTTGCAGATGTAGAGGCAGTAGCTGCTTCAGATCTAGAAATAAACATCTACCCTAACCCAGTAAGCAATCTGATGAATGTAGAGTTATCCGATTTAGATCAGATACAAAGCATAGGATTATTTGATCAATCTGGAAGACTCGTTAATGAGATAGTTGATAGAGGTCATAAAATCGCAGTTGATGTCAGTCAATTGCCAGGAGGTCTATACCTACTGAAGGTGATAAAATCAGATCATACAATAGAGACGGAGAAAGTGATTATAACTCGATAATTTAATTTGATAGGACATGAAAAGGCTGCTTCGTTTTGAAGTGGCCTTTTCTTTTTTGTACTCATGAGGCTCATATCTAGCTAAAATCAGTGTAAAAACACCTGATTAGACCATGAATAATGGCCTTTTTTTACTTCGATTTCCTCTAACTAACTGTAACACAGTTGCTTGAATAAGCAGGAAGGTTATTAGCAAAAATTGGTTTGTATATGATGAAAAACCTATTTACTTTTGCCTTCGCTGAAAAGCTAAGATGCAAGTCTAAAAAAATCTCAATTACTTTTTTAGACTTGAACTGTGAACAATGGCTCGCAGTTAGAAAAACAGAAGAAATATAACTACTAAAGAATAAAGGTCTGGTAGTTCAGCTGGTTATGATGACCGACTGGTCCGGATCGAAGAGAAGGAAAAGAGTGAAATTCTTCACTCTTTAAGGAGAGAACCACGAACAACGGCTCGTGGAGAGTAGAGCGCAGGTATTCTAACTTACCTGCTAGCTCAAACAAAAAAAATAAATAGAAAGTAACTACATAAGAATAAGGTCTGGTAGTTCAGCTGGTTAGAATACCTGCCTGTCACGCAGGGGGTCGCGGGTTCGAGTCCCGTCCAGACCGCATAAAGACTCTGAGTATCAATTACTTAGGGTCTTTTTGCATTTTAGTAACACGAATAGTAACACGTTTTTTAATTTTCTCTATTCTTTTACTGTGTTAAAAAACTCTTGAGAATCTAGACTTTGAGTTGTTATTGAGTTGTTATTGAGTTGCTCTCTCGTTGTTTCCTCGTTGTTATCGGTTGTTATTCGGTTGTTATCTGGTGCTCATACGATTGCTATTCGACTGTAAACTAAACACCTCCTTTTTATCGTGTCAAAAAACTCTTGTTTTCGCATACGCGTAATGATGTTGGAAAAACCTTCGTAGTTCAATTCGTTTGCGTTCTTATTGCGCACGTATAAGACTTGTAAAAAACCTTCATTGCGACACTACCCCCACGCGTAAGGACTTCTAAAAAATCGGGATTTGCTCAATCTGTTATGACCCCCAAAAAACCTTTATAGTGAAAATTGTATGCAATTGTTCCGCACGTGTAATAGACCTCTAAAAAACCTTCATTAGAGGACTCAAATAACTCTTTAGAATAGAGCTACTTTATAGATTCCGACATTTTCGTACAAATACTATAGTGTGGAAAAACTCTTGAGCTAGTTATTTGCTCGTTATTACAGGCTTTTGATAGTAGTTAGATTATTGAGTATTTCCTTACAATCGAAAACAACCATTTCCAATTTGTATACTCAGAGAATTGGACCAGATATCTTTTCTCTTGATCGGTTAAAGGGATTTTTACTATTAGTTCTGGCTTATCTAATGCAATCAGTTTCTTTACTTTTTTCGCATAACTTCTAATGAAATTACTTACATCATTTCTTAGTTTCTTTCTTGCGTATTCTTGGGGTTGCATGACATAAACAAACTCTGGATACTTTCTATCTGAATTAGCATAAGGTGACACTATACTATTGGTCAACTTATTAATATCCATAGGTAGAACCGATGCGGTCAAGTTATTAATATTCTCTTTCATCTTTACCCCAATGTACTGATGTACATTAGCTGAAAACCGACTTACAATCTCTTTATATTCTTTAAGCTTTTTACACCTTTTAACTGGGCTTAATTCTATCCAATATCTAGTGTTCCTAAATTCTTTAAGGTTATTGATTTGAGTTTTTGAAATACTGTCTGTGTTAATGGTCCAATCAAACAGAATACTTTCTTCCCATCGTTTAACTAACTCCATTTGTAGAAGTATTACATATTTCGGTTCTGTAGTCTGGGATAGATACATAAACCCTAAATTGTTTAACGGCTCCATTCTAGAGAACTTAATTTCAAATCTAAACGCGTCTTGACCAAGATCAAACTGTAATCCTTTACAGTAAGCTTTTAAACTGTATTGTCCTCTTTTAGCAACCTTGAATAACGATCTTTCTCCAATTTCTAAACGGTTGTATTCCTTTGGTCCTCCTCCTCTGACAGAATGAAACATTAGATTATCAATTATGTCTTTGGTCCTGTATTCCAATCCAAATAGTAGTGTACTTACTTCTATGTGATGAATTCTCGTTTTTGACGGTATAATGCCAAACAATGACTCTAGCTCTCGTATGACTTTAATATGAGCTTGTAAGGTATATTCTGTTGCGTTGTTATCTCCATTGTTATGATACTTTGGTAGGCTTCCACTTAGATAGGTTTCAGATTTGATTAAATCACCTTTCTTGTTTCTGATATTGAACCGTTCAAAGTATAGCGACTTGTAAACTGCTACCTCATCTGGTCTAGTCTTTCGGCTCTTGTATCTATCAATGAGCATTGGAAGTATTTCACCAGACTTGACATCAATTAGCATGGACCAATTTAATAGCTGATTTGCTCTTAGCTTATCAAAGTCTAGATAGCTTATATCCATCTTTTTATAATCGTACATTTACACTATTATTTGAACTGAAAGAGTCTTTGCAGAAAGTTGCAAAGGCTCTTTCTATTTCCTTTCTAATAGTTTCATGATCTGAGGCTTATGATACCTCTTGCGAGTTCCAATCTTCTGAGGTTGTGTTAGCCCTTTATTGTCGTAATTCCATAGGGTTGTAGGAGTGATCTTGAGCAAGGTCATGACCTCCTTAGCGGTTAACCATTCGTTTTCAAATAAGTCTTTGTCTTGTGATTCCTTGATTAAGGATTGAACACCTTGTAAGATTTCTTTTACTAGGTCTTGTCTTGTCGTCTGAGTTAGAATAATGTTCTCCATCTGTAATGAATTTGATTCACTACAAATAGAGGTTAGTCATTAGTTAGTCAATGACTAATTTTACTTTAAGAGGTTCATTTGCCTTAACTTATTATCAATATAGTCTTGTTTCATATCAACTTTCTTGTTTCTTAGTTTTGCTAAGATACCTTGTATAGTAGATTGTTTTTTCGACTCTGTAATTCCTAGATCAATTAATATTTGGGCAATCTGATTCTCACTTTCTAATCCATTGTTTGCCTCTTTATATTTTTCATTTAGATGATCTATGATACCTAATCCGTATAATATTCTGATTCTATTTGTTTCACCTTCTATCTCCGTTGGCTCTATACTCTCATTGATTTTATTATTTAGTTGGATGATCTCAGGTTGCTCCGTATTAAGCTTTATTCTCTTGAATGCATTGACCATGTCTTTGCATATTTTATGACCAACGTCTACGTACTTTAATTCTTCTGGTTTATCAAAGAGGTCTCTATTATTCTTAACTCCATCGTTAACAAGTATTTTTTTTAACCTTTTTTCCATCCTTTGCCATCGTCTATCTTCTTCATTAAGCCAAAAACGTCTTTTTTCTTTATCGTCTATTGAAAAATATAACTGTGCAATATCAATGTCTGAGCAAAAGAACAATACCTTTCCTTTGATAGGTAGTGCATCAAATTTCATTTTTAAAAACTCCTTAACCTCAGGTTTAATTTTAGGATATCTAAGCTTTTCAAGATAGTGGCAATAATCCAGATATGTTTGATCTTTAATTATATTAGAAATATACATTTGATTGATTTTTACAATAGTTTATGTGACTAATTCAGGTAACTGACTGCATTAGTCAATTCTATTTCAGAGTAAATAACCTTAACCCCTCTTTCCAAGTATAAACAACTTGTGTTCCTAAGTAGCTCTTTGTCTTTGTAGTAGCCGTTTAGCCATTGGACCATAGTTTGATACTCCTTTGCAATTAATGGTCCTGTACTGGCGTCATAAGCCTTTCGCAATAACTCTGAATAGCTAATAGGTTCAAAATGTCCTGTTGTCATTTTATTCACTAAAGTTTGTTATTTGGAAGTAGTCAAGTAAGCCAATTACTATAGCGGTAACTGCAAACATGAATAGTACATAAATGAGATACTCTTTTGTTAGTCTTGGGTCGCGTGGGTATTTCATACCGCTCTGAGCTTAGGACCAGTAAAAAATTCATTAGTTGAAAGCTTCTTAGCCGTTTCTTTCTTAGTCACTTTGATGTACCTCAGTAGACTTTCTAATTTCTTGTGTCCTGTGATTTTCATAATGTCCAACGGTGCAATCTTTGCATCATACATTAGTGTAGCTCCTGTACGTCTTGCGGTGTGAGTCTTGATTAATTCATATCTAGCATACTCTTTTGTTATGGAAACACCTCCTATAGTGCCAGTTATAGTTTCTATCTCGTTTATCTTTAACTCCTTTGCTATGAGCTTAATTGACTTATTTACTTTCTGCTCATAGGTTTTGGGAATCTTGTAAGAATACTTTTTTAGTATGCTCTTTAGTTCTGGTCGAATTGGTACAATTACTTTGTCTTTAGTTTTTGTTGTGGCTATTTCCAAATAATCAACTCCATCAATACTTGAAATATGCTCTGGTCTTATACGGCTGAAATCAGAAAACCTTAATGCGGTGTAGCACCCAATAAGGAAAACGTCTCTATCGCGCTCTAAATGCGGTCTATCGGAAAGATCATAATTATAGAATCGTGTTAATTCTGATTCTGTTAAGTAGATTGATTCGACCTCCTCTGATGGTGTTTGAAATTCCTTGTTTAAAAATTCTTTGTTATCGTGGTACTTTTCCAGACTCCTCTTCATAATGGCTTTAAGATGTTTGATCTGTTTTCCTAGTGAATTGGTGGTATAGTTCTTTTTTAGAAAGTAGTTGCAATACCTCCTGTAGAACTCCATATCTATATCTCCAAAGTCATACTCTTTATTTGTAGCCTTTTGGAATAAATCGAACTGTGTTTTCCATTCTTTGTAACCCTTGATTGTACCGGGACTGTATTTTTTGACATTGCCTCTAGTTGAATAAGTAATTGTCCCGTTCTCTATTCCTTTTATGAACTTTATGACAAACTCGTTCAAGGTTTTGTTTTTACTCTCTCTTTCAGCCTTTGCGCTATTCTTTACTTTCTTAAAACTTTCATTCAGACTTTCTCTCAGTACCTTAAAGTCAATTATTTCGTCCTTTATGCTAGAAGCTAACAACTCCTGTTTTACAAGTCTTGTTAGGTTATCTAATCTTGTGCTAATGTTTTTTAGCTCAATATCAATATTGGGGTTGCCATCTTTGAAAGGCTCAATAACCGATTTCTTTTTAATTGGTCGGTTTGTTGCATTATCCCACAACTCAGGTAGAATAGCATGACCAGTTTGATACTCAAATGGTTTTTTATTAATACGGACTCTAAGAAGTATTGCCCGTTTCCCGTTGGATAGTGTTCTATTCAAATAGAACCTTACGTTATTCGACATTATAATTATTTGAACTATCTAAAGATACATCAACTTGAATAGTAACACGAATAGTAACACGTTTTTTTTAAATAGACCTAAATGGATTTAAATAAACTACTATTGACTATCAGACACTTATGTAAGAAATGATATTTAGCCTAACCCTAACAAATTCAACTTTTGACGTCCCGTCCAGACCGCAAAAGCCTCAACGAAAGTTGGGGCTTTTTGCTTTTCAGGACGTGACTCTTGCTAGCCCGCTCTGATCTGATGATCAGGTTCGCTGATTTCAGACAGACATCTAGACTGTCTGATTCCGCTTAGGCGGAACCATCAGCTCATCATCCAGACCGTAAAAGCCTACTACCTCCCAGAAAATGATCGGGTCCGCTATACCATCTATCCTGAGGCTCGCAAGGAAGTGCTTAAGCGACTCCTATTGCTTAATCATGAGATCCATGAGAGTGAGGAGCGGGGGATATCTTATGAGGAGTTGGATAAGGAAAAGAAAATGGCCTTGATGGCTGATCAAATTGGAGAGTGGTGCTCACAGTCTAGTTTATTAGAAGAGCAGAGTCTTTTGGATCTCTGCACCGCAGAAGATTTAGTTTCTTCCTTGGATAAGAGTATGACAGGCTCATACAAGCCCTTTGTGACGAGCTATTGTAGCGCCTTAGAAAATGAATTATCAGCAAAGATTTTTGTTCCTTTCCATGAGTATATCTACGAACGATTTAATGCCGAGGAAGACGATACAGAATTAAAAAAGTTCTTGAAAGAACAAATTGCAATCAATCCAGGGAATATTGGAGGATTAGGCAAAAGACTGATGACTAGCAATAAAGATAAGTACGAATTAGGTACTATGAGAATAGTATTAGATATGATAAAAAAGGAATCTGGTAAGACTCTCAAGAAAAGTGAACTCTTTCAAGATTTGAGAAAATTTGTTTTGCTCACTTATGCAGAAGATATTTTAGAAGTCAGTTTTCTAGAAAGCATTAATGACTTGGTAAATAATCTGAGAAACCCCGCAGCCCATACAGGTACCATAGAAAAGCAGGATGCGGAGCTCTGTAAAAAGGAAGTCAGACGAATAATGAATTTACTTGTAAATAGTCAACGAATCGTAAGCACTGATTAATGGGTAATCAAGTATCACTATTAGATTTTATGACCTACCCTTTGTTTCTAACGTCCACTCATTCGTGAAGCCATACTGCACAATAACCATTATTATCAGGCAAATTTTGTTCGGTTATGACTTACATAGAAACAATTAGGAGTTCTTGCACAAGACCTACACCTACTCAGGTAGCCAATTTTGTAGACTACGTTGCTGATGCACATTCTTGGTATAAGCATCTGCCGACTTTTGGATCAGGCGCTCCATTTTATTTTTATATGAATCCTGTAGCTGGCTTAGCTAGGCGTAGAGATATAGAAACTAAGGAGTTGGAATTTTTAGTCAAAGAAGAAGGAGAACAATTCTTCCATTATAATGAAATGAGTACTGATAAGTACTTAGATCAATTTGGCAAGTTATCCTTTAGTTGTAATAGAGGGACCGTCCTGCTTTTTCGAAAGGATAATTACCTGATTAACGATAAGTCGATTTTGCCCAAGGCATTTACACCAGATGGTCAGGAAATAGAAATCCCAATTCAAATTCTAGAAAAAGGAATTTGCTTTCTGACGGGGACTCTGTCTCAATATTATGGAAGACATCATATAATACGGCTCTTTTATATACAAGGCCAAGAATATGAAGAGGTGATAAAAGCATCTGTCTCGCCTTCTGTATATAACATGCTTCTTGAGTTTGAGCAATTGAGGCAAGAAAATAGCTTATTGAAAGCTTCAGAAAAGCAGAAAGAAGTTCTTGATACATTAATAGTCGAGGACAGAAATAGAAACAAGAAAACTATGGAAGAAGCTATCAATAATATGCTGAAATCAATTTACTCCTAATGCCATAAGACCAGTCGCTTTGTCTGATATTCTATTCAAGTCAGAGCAGATTAGAAACTATTGAATCCAAATGCCCTAAATCACTAGATTTATTAATGTCTTTTGTTGAATATTGCCGTGGTAATAGCTATTTGGTTGATTTTAGGCGGATATTACAGTTGTATAATGATAACAACCTATCCAAATCAAAGTACAGAAACAAAATTACCCAAAAAGGAGTTACTATGGATACTGAGTCTTATGCAATAGACCCAATAGTAGACAATTAGAATAAAACAATGGGAAAATACCTAGACATATTTATTAACGGATATAAAGGATATGCCAGCTATCTGTGGCATGAAATTTCTCATCCCTCTTTCAAGAATTATTTCTACTGGTTGATAGCAGTATCTCTATTCTTTTTTGCCCTAGAGGTAATCATCCCATGGCGAAAAAAGCAAGCTATACTTAGAAAGGACTTCTGGCTGGATGGCTTCTATATGTTTTTCAACTTCTTTATTTTTTCCTTAGTTATCTATAATGCCGCCTCTGGTGTTATCGTCAATCTTTTTAATGATGGTATTAAAGCAGTGTCAGGTGGCTTTGATCTACAGGCCATGAACCCCATGAATGAATGGCCTATCTGGTTGATTCTTCTGACGGGGTTTGTTGTCAGAGACTTTATTCAATGGTGGGTGCATAGATTATTGCATAAATCAGATTGGCTATGGCAGTACCATCAAGTCCACCACTCTGTAGAAGAAATGGGTTTTGCGGCACATCTTAGATTCCATTGGATGGAGAATGTGGTCTATAGAACTTTAGAATATATTCCTCTTGCACTCTTGGGTATTGGTCTACATGACTTTTTTATCATCCATATTTTCACTCTAGCCTGGGGACATTATAACCACTCTAACATATCGATTAATCATCGCTACACAGGAGCTATAGTTCTAGGGTTGATAGGTATTGTACTGAGCCAGAATCTTTTGGGATTCTCATTGGTCACAGAGCCTACCCTACTCCTAAGTAGTATCACTATTGTGGCTGCAGCACTACTCGGTTACTTCCTTGTAGGACCAGTGATGAAATATATATTCAATAGTCCGGAAATGCATATCTGGCATCACTCTTATGAACTACCCAAAGACAGGAGATACGGTATTAATTTTGGACTGACACTTTCTATGTGGGATTACCTTTTTGGGACTGCCTACATTCCTCATGATGGAAAAGACATTCGCTTAGGCTTTCCAGGCATAGAACACTTCCCTGACTCTTTCCAAGAGCAGGTTTCTTTAGGAGTATTCAACAAAGGTTTTCGGGCGAGTGATTATGAGAGAGTGGATTGAGTCGGCTCATCCCTAGCTCTTTCAACTCATCCCCAGCCCCAGCCCTTCTCTTGCGAAGAGAAGGGAGTTACTGCAATCCTATTATTAAAAATTCTCCTTTGAATAAGAAGAGTAATAATAAATAAACTACAAAACTCACAGCACCTCAATTCTACCCTCTCTCCCGTGGCAGGATCAGAAATTTTACAAAAGATTCTGGGGTGAGTTGACCCCTTTTCCTGGCTAACTTGAATTTCCAGTTAGTACTACTTTACTTTTTCAACTCATCCCCAACCCTTCTCTTTTGAAGAGAAGGGAGCTACTCTAGCCTTGTGAATATATTCTCTCTGAAAAGTAAAAAGTCCAAACAATAAACCAGATTAATTTGGAATCCATACTTCTATCCTCTCTCCCGTGACAGGGTCAGAAACTTTACAAAAGTTTCTGGGGTGAGTCCACTAAGGGTCAACAAATAGGATTAATTTCCCGCAAAAGAATTTCATGTGCAACAAAAAAAAAGCAGCCCTTCTCAGAACTGCTTTTTCGATTATTACACTACTTAATACCTTGTACGTAGAGACAGGTGAATTCCCAATCATCATAATCAGAACCTGCTGTACCGTGGTTTCTTGTTATCAATTTTAGAGCTGTAATCGGGCTCGCATTAGTCACTTCTAGTTCGTAGAGACCAAAGCTGCCATCTTCTGGAGCATTGACATCGAGTTCAGTTTCTGTGACTACTTCAGCCCCAGAAATAAACTGGACAGAACTTCTCATATCGAATCTATCAGGTTGCAGGCCTTTAGCTTCGAAACTTAATTTCAGGGCACCATATCCTGCTGAACCTTCTAATTGGAATTCGTATTCGGTACCGTCAGTTGCTTTTTGGAATTGACTATTTATAGTTCCTTGATATCTGTCATCGCCGAGATGTATCAACTCTGAAGATTTTTCATCTACCGTCAAGCAATCTGGGCAAGGAGCCATGAGGATACCTGAGGTTCCTGAGTCATAAGTACTACCTGCTACGAGAGGTGTTTTGTAAGTTTCGTTATGAGGCTGGTAGGCTTCCTTTGTGATACTCAAAGAAATATAGCCAGTGGTAGGAAATTTATCAGCAGGGACTTCGATACTGTATCGGCCATCTGAATCTGTCAGGTCAGAGTAGCGGACATTGTCAGCATATACAGAGACCACTGCATCTGATAGTGGACCATTTTCGTCCATGACACTGTCTACAAAGAGTACAGACTCCGCATCTATAGCTTCAGTAGGTACTTCTTCAAGACCTCCGATTCTGAAGTTGTCATAGCAGCTAGTAAAGGTGAGAGTCAAGAGAAAGAGGACAATCAATTGTTTCATAATGTGTAGTTGTTTTGATTAGTAAAAGTTGCGATGATTGGCTAATAGCTTACCTATTTATGTACTGAAATAGCCTTTTGTAACAGCTCCACGAGGATTAACCACCTATTATTGACTGATATCCATCCTAATATGAGCTAAAAGGCCTGCTGTATAGAGAAGATACCGTGGAAAGGCTTTATGCTGCACTATAGACCCATACGCCTATAATCTTGCATGAATGCATCAGTTGCTTAGCTGCTAAATCCCTGATAGCTAGAGATATACTTATGTAAGGAATCAATATGTTTTGATTACATCCTGATTTTTATCAAAATATAGCGAGTGGCTATGCCTTGATTATTACCTTTATCATAAGCTGACAAACTAATTATGGTATTCTTAGAATTTGAACGTCCTCTAGAGAAGCTCTATGAGCAACTAGAAAAAATAAAGCAAATCGCCGAAGAAGGTGATATTGATGTTTCTGACAAACTGAAAGAATTAGATTCCAAGATAAAATCTAAGACCAAAGAGATCTATGCCGACCTCAGCGGCTGGCAGAAAGTACAGCTTTCTAGACATCCAGAAAGACCCTATACTCTTCACTATATAGAAAATATATTCAAGCGCTTCGTAGAACTGCATGGCGATAGAAAATTTGGTGATGACAAAGCTATCGTCGGTGGTATCGCCAAACTCGGAGAACAATCCGTAGTCGTCATCGGACATCAAAAAGGTGTCAATACCAAGATGAGACAATACAGGAATTTTGGCATGGCCAATCCTGAAGGGTATAGAAAAGCGTTAAGACTGATGAAGACTGCTGAGAAATTTAATTTTCCAGTGATCTGTTTTATAGATACCCCTGGTGCTTATCCAGGTATAGAAGCAGAAGAGAGAGGTCAGGCAGAAGCTATCGCTAGAAACCTATTCGAAATGGCGCAGCTTAAGGTCCCTATCCTTTGCTATATCATCGGAGAAGGAGCTTCAGGAGGAGCTCTAGGTATCGGACTGGGAGATAAAGTATTCATGCTAGAGAACACTTGGTACTCTGTGATATCTCCAGAATCTTGCTCCTCTATCCTTTGGAGAAGTTGGGACTACAAAGAACAAGCCGCAGAAGCACTCAAGCTTACCGCAGATGATATGTTGGGCTTCGGCCTGATAGACGAAATAATAAAAGAGCCTCTCGGTGGTGCTCATGTAGAGCCTGAAAAAATGGTAAAGACCCTAAGAGCGCACATGAAAAAAGAAGTCGCTGCACTGATGGATATGACGCCTAACAAAAGAATAAAAACCCGAATAGACAAGTATTCTAAGATGGGTAGATTCAAAAAAACCTAAGCTCCCAACCATGTATACACATTTTGAAGGAACAGGTGTCGCACTGATTACACCTTTTAATGATGACCTCACTGTAGACTTTGAAGCCTATGGCAAAATCATAGAGTATGTAATTCATGAAGACATTGATTATCTAGTACCTCTCGGCTCTACTGGAGAGACAGCTACTCTCAATGAGAAGGAGGCAAGAGAAGTCTTAGATTTTGTAATCGATATCAATGGAGGGAGGAAGCCTATCCTTGCGGGAAATTTTGGAGGTAATAATACCAGAGAGCTTGTCAGCAAAATAAAAGGCTACAATTTCAAAGGTATAGACGGCATTCTATCTTCTAGCCCCTCCTATGTAAAACCAAACCAAGAGGGCATCTATAGTCACTATATGGCTATGGCAGAAGCATCTGCAGTTCCTATCATGCTCTACAATGTACCAGGACGAACGAAGTCTAACATGGAATGGGACACCACGATCAGATTAGCCAATGCCAGCAAGAATTTTATTGGGATCAAGGAAGCTTCAGGAGATCTTATTCAAGCTACACGAATCATAAAGAATAGACCAGAGGGATTTATAGTAACTTCAGGAGATGATGAGGTAGCACTCCCTATGATAGCAGCTGGTGGGGAAGGTGTCATTAGTGTCATTGCCAATGCTTACCCAGGCTACTTCTCTGAGATGACCAGATACATCAGAGCCGGCAAGCTTTCAGAGGCCAGATCACATAACTTCGAAATCTATGATTTACATAAGTGGCTCTATGTAGAAGGCAATCCTGTAGGTATAAAATCTGCAATGAAAATATTAGGTTTCTGCAAGAACCATGTCCGCTTGCCTCTACACAAAATGTCTTCTGCTAATTACGATGCATTGAAAGCTTGTATCAAAGAGATTAAGGCTTTTCAACCTGTTTCTTAGCGTAAGAGACTAGATACCTTTAATTCTATTCCATAAGGTGACGAAGATTTCATTGGCGACATCATCGTCGGGTCCTCCCTTAGTGGCTTCCATTTCGTAACTGCCATCTGGCTGGGCCTCTACTACGAATCTGAATATAAAATCATTTTCATCTCCCTTACCCCTGAATGTACCATAACGCAAATCGTTAACTTGCAGCTTGCCATCAGATCGGGTGATCACATTATAGAAGTCATCACTAAACCATCTCAGAGTTTTGATTGTAAAATCATCTTCGGAGTTGGGCAGTAAGTGATGTTGTTTTTCTATTCTATTAAATTTTATAGGAGAGGTATCAAAGACAGAATACTGCGCTACATAGAAAGCGTCTTGCCCTTCTGCCGTCATCCCCCACAAGAAGTTATTGAATATGGTAGGACCAGTTATAAACCTATCGTAAGGGATGCCTTGCTCCACCATCTGTGCTTCGAAGACTTGATTGATACGTTGTTTATTCCAGAGGGTAAACATCAAATAAGTGCAACTGAATCCTATGCCGACCCAATTCCAAAACTGTCTTCGGGAATCGTTCTTCTTGTATCTCGAAGTAATAACAAGGAAGATGATAAAAGGGATGGTATAGAAAACTGGATCTGCTACGGAGATAGAGGCAATAGCCGCTCTATAGTTACTAAAGGGCAACAACAACTGTGTTCCGTACATCGTAAAGGTATCCAATAGTGCATGCGTCCCAAAGGCCAGAACAAACATCCACTGCCAAGATCTTAGTGGGGCTTGTGACTCCAAATCTACAGCCACATCCTCCTTTTTTCTTATAAGGCTAAAGAGCCCTCCTGCCACCATTATAGCGACAATAAATACGATATAGGGATTCCATGCATTACCGAATAAGAAGTAGGTTATACTTATGGGAATACATGAAAGAAAGAGTGAGAGTATGGCTTTTAGAAAGAGCTTACTATAGGGGCTCTCGTACAACCTATAGATCAACCAGCCGAATAATAAACCTGCAATGATGGCAAAGAAAAATGAATGTGAAATACCTCTATGGAAGGCCAGAGATTCTACCTCTGACATGAAGGGTTTCGTAATGACATCTAGATCAGGAATAGTGCCTCCCACAGCTCCCCAGAACATCGCTTTATTGCCTAACCTCTTTCCTAATACTGCTTCGCCAACTGCAGCACCCAGAACAATCTGAGAAACCGAATCCATCTATGTGTTTCTGATAATGTTTAAAGACTTTAAAGCATTACTAGAGGCGATTTGTTCAGCGGACTTCTTATTATAATCATCGGCGATAGAAACTTCTTCGCCATCTAGATAGACCCCTATCTTGAATCTATCTCTTTTATCGTGCTTGTACTTACTGAGTAACTTGTATGAGATGAGTCTCCCCTCCTTCTGTCCCCATTCCAGTAGTTGACTCTTATAGTTGTCATCACTGGTTTCTAGCTCATACATATCGAGGTACTTCATTAGAATTTTTTCTATGACGTAGTCTCGTGTCTTTTCATAGCCATATTCTATGTAGATCGCCCCTACCATTGCTTCAAAGGCATTGCCGAGCATAGAGTAGCTCATCTTGCCTTGGCTGTACTTAGTGAGGATCATATCTATGCCCATGCTTTCCGCCACCTTATTCAGCGTCTTACGCTTGACGATCTTGGAGCGCATCTTGGTTAGGAAACCCTCATTTCTTCCAGGGTATTTTTTGTAGAGATATTCTGCGACTATAGTAGAAAGTACTGAGTCTCCTAGGTATTCTAGTCGCTCATTATTATAGGTCTTTACGCCTGTATCAGCGCTATTCATAGACTTATGAAAGAATGCTAGCTTGAAGAGTCTCATATTATCAGGCACGAAACCTAATACAGACTTAAGCTTTTTAGCAAGGTCTTTTTCTGGAGAAATGTAATAGTGATAGAAACGTCTTACCAAAATTCGGATTTAAAAGAGCCGTAGACTAAATATCCAGACTAGGCTATATTTTCTTAAATATAACAGTCGAATTATGTCCTCCAAATCCAAAAGTATTGCTCAGTACATAGTTTAGTTCTCTGTCCTGAGCTTTGTTAAGAGTAAAGTTAATCTTTTCGTCGAATTGTGGATCATGCGCTTCATGATTTATTGTCGGCGGAATCCTGTTATGTTGAATAGCCGCTAGACAAGCGACAGCTTCTGCTGCACCAGCTGCACCTAGTAAGTGCCCTGTCATAGACTTAGTAGAACTAATCGCTAGCTTGTATATATGATCCTCAAATACTCTTTGAATGGCCTTGATCTCAGCGATATCTCCTAGAGGTGTAGAAGTGCCATGTACATTGATATAGTCAATATCTTCACGAGAGATACCTGCATCTTTGATAGCATTTTGCATGGCTTCCATTGCGCCTAGTCCTTCTGGATGTGGCGCTGTCAGATGATAAGCATCTGCTGTGGAAGCACAACCTACTATTTCTGCATACATTTTTGCTCCTCTAGCCTTTGCAGCCTCGTACTCCTCTAGAATTAGAGCTGCACCACCCTCTCCTAGTACAAAACCATCTCTATTCAGACAGTAAGGTCTGGAAGCTTTCTTAGGGTCTTCATTTCTTGTAGATAGAGCTTTCATTGCGGAGAATCCTCCTATTCCTGCTTTCGTAACAGAGGCTTCTGATCCACCAGTGACTACCACATCTGCTCTTCCTAGCCTGATAAGGTCAAAGGCATTAGAGATAGACTGAGTGGAGGATGCACAGGCAGAGACTGTAGAGTAATTAGGACCTCTAAATCCATACTGCATAGAAATATGACCTGCAGCTATATCCAGAATTAATCTTGGGATCAGAAAGGGACTATATCGAGGCTGACCTGCTAGAGTTGCACTTTCTACTTGCTGTTCTATGGTTTCAAAGCCTCCTATACCACTGGCCCAGATGACACCAGCTCTAGTTTTGTCTACGGATTCTACATCTAATCCGGAGTCTTCCATAGCCTCTTTGGCACAGATAAGAGCATACTGGCTGAAGCTGTCTAATCTCTTAAGTTCTTTTCTATCGAAATGCTCCTTGGGATCATAGTTCTTTAGCTCGCAGGCGATTTTAGTCTTGAATTGTTCAGGATCAAACTTGGTAATGAGATCTGCACCACTTGTTCCAGCGAATAAATTTTCGCTGTAATCCTTATAATTATTGCCTATCGGAGTTATAGCTCCAACTCCTGTAACAACTACTCTTTTCATATTGATCGCATGGTTAGTGTATCAGCTTTAAGTAGCATGAATATAAAAAAAGTCCATCAGCCTTAGCTAATGGACTTTACATACTTAATATTCGTTTCTTTAAGCTTTTGCTTTTTCTAGGTAAGTAACCGCGTCTCCGACAGTTCCTATTTTTTCTGCTTCTTCGTCTGGAATCGCTAGATCGAATTCTTTTTCGAACTCCATAATCAATTCTACAGTGTCCAAGGAATCAGCCCCTAGATCATTTGTAAAACTAGCTTCGTTAGTGATTTCTGATTCATCAACTCCTAGCTTATCGACGATGATCTGCTTTACCTTGTCTGAAATGTTTGACATAATAAATACTTTTTGATTTTAGTGGCGCAAAATAAAGTAATTGTCAGCTACTCTCAAAGCAACAATCTGAATTTTATCCACAGTATTAAAATAACTTTGCAAAGGAAAGAAATCCTAGGCTATATCTTAGTTAGAACCTCATCCTTGCATATAATTCGATTTCTTAATGGATTATAGCCCTATAAAGTTCCATTTTTGAACTTAGCGTTCTATTTTATCATATCTTTAGTAATTGTATTTTTTACACCAAGTCCGCCAAATTCGACATTTTGAGCAAAATAAAGATCACAGACAGACAGAAAACGAAGATAATCGCGACCATCGGACCAGCGAGCAGCAGTAAAGAAGCGCTGCTAGACCTCATAAAGGCCGGCGCAGATGTATTCAGACTGAACTTCTCTCACGGTAGCCACGATGACCATCTAGCAGTGATAAATAACATCACCGAGCTCATGGAAGAACATAATGTTCCTATCGGGATACTAGCTGACCTGCAAGGACCTAAAATCCGTGTAGGTGAGATAAAAGATGGAAAATTAGAACTCATCCCCGGAGATGTGCTGACTTTTGTCAATGAACCCTGTATCGGTACCAGAGCTAAGATTTATCTCAGTTATACCAGCTTTGCCACAGATGTGAATGTCGGAGAGAAAGTCTTGGTAGATGACGGAAAACTAGTACTAGAGGTACTAGAAACCAATCGTAAAGACACTGTAAAACTAAAAGTACTCTTCGGTACTAATATCGCCTCTAATAAAGGGGTCAATCTGCCAGATACCGCTATATCACAGCCTTCTTTGACTTCTAAGGATCTAAAGGACCTCGCATATATCTTGACACTACCAGTAAACTGGATAGCACTCAGTTTTGTGAGACATGCCTCTGATATCACTGAATTACAGAAGATTATCAAAGAAAATAATCACTATGCAAAGGTCATAGCCAAAATAGAAAAGCCTGAAGCAGTCAAGAATCTGAAGAGCATTGTCAAGGTTTCTGATGGTGTGATGGTCGCTAGAGGAGATCTCGGTGTAGAAGTACCGATGGAAAAACTACCAGCTATACAGAAAGATATCATCAGAAGATGTATCCAAAAGGCGAAGCCCGTAATAGTAGCGACACAGATGATGGAGAGTATGATAGATAATCCGAGCCCATCTAGAGCAGAGATTTCTGATGTTGCCAATGCTGTACTGGATGGTGCTGATGCCGTTATGCTCAGTGGAGAGACTTCCGTAGGTAAACATCCAGCACTAGTGGTAGAAGCTATGAACAAAATCATAGGTGAAGCAGAAAAGCATTATGAATTACTGAATAAAAGACCTAAACCCGCTAAAGACTCTGACACTTTCCACAGTGATACCATTTGTATCACGGCTTCAAAAATGGCTGAGGATATCAAAGCTAAGGCCCTTCTAGGAGTTACAGTTTCTGGATATACTGCCTTTAGAGTTTCTAGTTACAGGCCTAAGACCAATATCTATATCTTCTCATCAGTAAGACCAATGTTGGGTACGATGAACCTCATCTGGGGGGTAAAAGCTTTTTACTATGACAAATTCACGTCAACAGATCAAACAATTGAGGACCTGTGTGAAATCTTAAAGGAGAAAAAGTTGTTAAAAGAGGGAGATGTTGTGGTTAATACTGCCTCTATGCCGTTACATAAGCGGTTTATGACGAATACAGTAAAGATCACCATCGTAGATTAATTCCTTAACTTTGTATTCATCATTTGTGTCATATGATATGTATGGCCTAAGCGTCTAATGGAATGAAATATCTAGGAATCCTCTTTTGCTTCATTATTATCTGTTCACATAACTCATTATGTGCCCAACCTGGCATGTATAGTGAATCAGATATTGAATATCAGACCATCTTCTTTGAAGCGCATGAGGCTAAGATTAAGGGTGATTCTGATAAGCAGATAGAGCTGCTTAAATCTCTAATCAAAAGAGACAAAGACTGCCATGCCGCCTATTGGGAACTGGCACGGACTTATACGATGCTCGGAGATCAGGAAGCAGCTCAAAAGAATGCTGTCAAAGCCCATGAGCTAAAAACAAGCAATGAGTGGTACTTGCTGACACTGGCTGAGATCTATGAGAAGACAGAGCAATACACTGCTGCGATAGCAACCTACAAAAAACTAAAAGTCATCAATCCTGACAACCCAACGATCTACCACAAACTAGCTCAACTACTACTCTATGAAAAAAATGTAGAGGAAGCCGTAGCTAATCTTCAAGAGGTTCAAAATCGTCATGGTGTAGATGAAGAAAGTTCCAGAAGAATATTCGATATCTACAAAGCGAATGGCAATAAGAAAGGTGCTGTCAAAGCCGTAAGAACTTTATGTGATGCTTTTCCTGATAATACGCGGTACCTGAATAATCTCGCTTCGTACTATTCTGAAATAGGTGATAATGACAAAGCACTATCCGTATATAAAGAGATAGCCGCTATAGATCCATATGATCCTAAAGCCGCCATAGTCTTAGCTAAAGGCAATACTAAAGCTGCTAAGGGTTCTGGAAAGCTTACCAGTCTTATGCCTCTAATGGAGAACATGTCTATTCCGTTAGACAATAAGATCAAAGAACTAATGCCCTATGTGAGTACTATGTCTGCAGAGGGCGAAACGACAGAATCTCTAGATAAACTTTGTGTCAGATTAGCAGAACTGTATCCTGATGATGCCAAGGTGTATTCTCTAAGAGGCGATGTAGAGTTTTATCAAGCGAAATTTGAAGCCGCGGAACTGAGCTACAAAAAAGCTTTAGATCTAGATGACAGAAAGTATGCCTTATGGGCACAGTACTTTCAGACACTATGGGAGCTAGAAAAATATACCGTCCTAGAAAATCTTTCTTATGACGCCATAGACTTGTATCCCAATAAGGTCAGTGCCTTTTTATTTAATGCCCTCGCTTTAACTAAGAATAAAAAAAGTGGAGCCAAAGACTTAGTGACTGAAGCCAGCTTCATCGCCGGCAAAAATAAAGTCCTCAAAAATCAAGTGGCTCTAGTAGAATTCTGGTTAGATAAAGACCAAGTCAAAAAAGACGAACTCAAAGCTATAGATCTTAACGGTATAGATACACCGCTGTATTATGAATTAGCTGGAGATCTGTATGCGATAGCTAAAGACAATGGCACCGCAAACAAAATGTGGGAGCAAGCCATCAAGCTAGGGGCTAATGCAAAAAGAATCAATCTGAAATCAAGTATTGAATAAACTAAGCGACGTCTTATCGGCCTAAGATTATCATATCTACTAATACTCCTTTGCTGCATTTCTTGCAAGTCAAAAAAACAATTGCAAGTAGAAGAGGAAATTCCGCCACTTTCTAAAGAAGAAATAATCAAAGAATATCTATCCCAGCCAGACTACACCTTTATTTCTGGCAAGGCTAAAGTAGATTTCAATTCTGATTTCGGTTCTGGTAAAGTAAACTTATACGTAAGGTCTATAAAAGATAGTCTCCTCTGGATAGCGGCCAAGAAAGTAAGTGTAGAAGTAGGTCGTGTCTTGATAACAACTGACTCTATATTCATTATCAACCGAGTGGATAGAGCCTATCAAAAATTTGGACTAGAGGAAATCCAAAAACGTTATGGCGTCTCTGCTTCCCTCCCCTACATACAGAATATGATCTTGGGGATACCACCAATGACTGACACTACTGAATACTGGAAGGTAAACTATGACGAGAAGGATTATACGATAGAATGTATGAGTGAAAATATCCTACATAAATTTATTCTAGACAGCACTACAGGTAATATCACTAAAGGTCAGTTCAAGGAAAAATTTATTGCTAGTGGGAATATGCTATACAAGGACTACTCTTATAACATCGGCACTAAAGCCATTCCTAGATATCGCTATTATCAGCTCACAAATGATAAAGAGGAAACCATCACCATGGAGACCAATTTTTCTAAATGGGAAGTAGATGTGACACAACCTATTCGATTTAGCATTCCTTCTAATTACACTAGACTATATTAGCTTCACAAAAAAATCCCCCACTATCAAAACAAGCTATACCATATTCCTCTTGCTTCTGACACTGAGCTTATTTGCTCAGAGCTCCAGACAGCAACTAGAAAGTGAGAGACTAGAACTCATCAGACAAATAGAAAATTCTGAAAATGAATTGTCTCGCTTACAAAATGAAAAGACAAAACTCATTGCTGAGATCAATCGTATAGAACTAGAGATAGAAGATCCAAGTGAATCAGAATCTGAGGACATTCTCGTTCCTATCAAAGAAGCACAAAGCCCACAGACGAATGCAGAAGCCATCATTGAACCCAACTCGGAAACCTATGAGCTTTCCACAACTGAGAAAGCTGCCTACATAGAATTACTAAGAATTAGGTATAGAGACAAGCTACTTAGCAGGAGTAGAACAGCACAGGACAATCAAGAGCTACTATCAGCGGAAGCAAGAAAATGGAAAATATTCGATACCTATGAAAAACAACTACTGGCAAAACTAGATCTACCAAATACTACTGAGCAAATAGCAAGTACCCCCTCAGAAACCCAAGTCAAGAGTGAGTCCACTGAAAGTCTGACGACTACCCAGCCTAAAGAAAGCAATAGAGCAGAACTAGAAGACCAAAAAGAATTTCTAATGATGCAGGCCATTAGTCTCAATAGAGAAGAACAAAGACTCACAGCTCAGATCAAAAACTTAAAAAGTAATAGAGAAAAATACAATCAATCGATAGAAGCCCTTCTGACTGGCAATACTAAAAGCAGCACAATAAATCCATCGTCTGGAATGACAAGTCCTCCAGCATATACGTCGTCGGGAATAGCATCAAAAAAAGGATTTCTAAGCTGGCCTTTAGTCAATCATAATCTACTCAGAAGATATGGCCCACAAAGTCATCCTACAGAAGCAGGTGTCTCCATTACTAATCATGGTGTGGACCTGACTTCCTCCTCCTCAGAGGTCAGTGCAATCTATGACGGCACTGTCCTAGACATCGCCGCAGTAAGTAATAATGGGCAGACCGTTATAATCCAACATGACAATGATTACTATACCGTCTATGCTAATCTAGAATCTCTGTACATAATTAAGGGAACTACAGTAAGCAGAGGACAGACCATAGGAGTTGCCAAAAGAAACAGCTCTAATCTTGCAGAGCTGCACTTTGAAATCTGGCAAGGAAAAACCAATCTTAATCCAAAACATTGGTTACAGAACAACTAACTTACAGTACTAAATAATACTACCTATGAGTGATCAGTGGAATGTTGGGAAAGAAAAGAAGAAGGGCCTCAATAAGCAAATAGAAAAGGCAGTCTTAGTCGGCTTAGTCACAGGCAAGCAGACGGAAGAACAGGTGCAGGAGTATCTGGATGAGTTAGAATTTCTAGCCACTACAGCAGGTGCGAAGACGATCAAGACCTTCATCCAAAAGCTAGAACATCCAAAAGTACGAACCTATGTCGGTAAGGGTAAGCTAGAAGAAATATTCGACTACTGCGAACTCAAAGATATCGACCTCGTCATCTTTGATGATGACCTTACAGGAAAGCAAACAAATATTCTAGAACAAGAACTCAAGAGAAAGATTGTAGATCGCTCCTCTCTCATCTTAGATATTTTTGCCAGCCGTGCACAAACTGCACAGGCTAAGACCCAAGTAGAACTGGCACAAATGCAGTACCTACTTCCCCGACTAAGAGGACTATGGACTCACCTAGAAAGACAGCGAGGAGGTATAGGCATGAGAGGTCCCGGTGAGATGGAGATAGAAACCGATAGAAGGATCATTAGAGATAAAATTTCTCAGCTCAAGAAACGACTAGATAAAATAGATCTACAAAACCAGACCCAAAGAAAAAACAGAGGTCAGCTTATCAGAGTCTCTCTGGTAGGCTACACGAATGTAGGCAAGTCCACTATAATGAATCTCTTATCTAAATCAGAGGTCTTTGCAGAAAACAAACTTTTTGCAACCTTAGATACAACTGTACGTAAGGTCGTCTTTGGTTCTATGCCTTTTCTACTTTCTGATACTGTAGGGTTCATCAGAAAATTACCACATCATCTGGTAGAAAGTTTTAAGTCCACCTTGGATGAAGTCAGAGAAAGCGACATACTCGTACACGTTATAGACATGGCCCATCCCCAATACGAAGACCATATCAAAACTGTAAACAATACTCTTAAAGATCTAGACTGTATAGAAAAGCCTACACTGATGGTTTTCAACAAGCTAGATCTCTACAGAACGAGATACTTTGATGAGCTACTAGATTCCGATACCAAAAAAGAAATCCTAGACGAAACTCAAAAAAGATTATCTAACACCTACGACACCAGCAATGTATTCATCTCTGCCTTAGCCAAGGAAAACATCACAGAGTTCAGATCTAAACTAGAAGAGATGATCAAGGAACATTACGAGATCCGGTATCCCTACCAGACGAAGACTTGGTAGAGACCTTTCATTTCTTTTAGTTCAACTCATCTTAGATCGTCAATAATAAACTATGCTACAGTTATAATTCTTATATGTCTATAGTAGGACCTGAAAGAAAGATACTACTCGCCGAATCTGAGGATTCGGTTCATTCATTTGAAATTGACATCTAGTCAATTTTATCAAACAAGTTTGAGCATTCATTCACAGTTCGTAAACTTTAAAGGTCCATTTAGGAGTAGCGCAAATGCCTGATAAAATTCCTCCACGCTGAATCTGAGGATTCAGTTCGTAAACTTTAAAGGTCCATTTAGGAGTAGCGCAATGCCTGATAAAATTCCTTCACGCTGAATCTGAGGATTCAGTTCGTAAACATTAAAGGTCCATTTAGGACTAGCGCAATTCCTGATAAAATTCCTCCATGCCGAATCTGAGGATTCGGTTCGTAAACTTTAAAGGTCCATTTAGGACTAGCGCAATTCCTGATAAAATTCCTCCATGCCGAATCTGAGGATTCGGTTCGTAAACTTTAAAGGTCCATTTAGGACCTTTAATCCTGACCTTCGGTCAGGACCGTTTACTCAGGTTCGAAACCAAGAACGATATTGAATTGGCCGAAGCCATTGAAAGGTTGGACGTTAGGATTCTTATCAAATCCCCAGCCATAGTCAAAGCCGAGCAACCCAAACATTGGCAAGAAAACTCTTACACCAAAACCTGCAGATCTCTGCACATCGAAAGGATTAAATTCTTTGAAGCTGCCCCATGAATTACCACCTTGTACAAAAGTGTGCATGTAGATAGCGGAGTTAGGATTTGTAGATAAAGGATATCTGAGTTCTAGAGTAAACTTATCGAAGACAGCTGCTCCACCATTATTATTCTCCGGAAAATCAGATTCTGCATAACCTCTCATCGACAAGATATCTCTACCCGTAATACCGACAGATTGGTTATTCAGTCCATCGCCACCTAATTGGAATCTCTCGAAGGGAGAAATACCGACGTTCTTATCGTAAGATCCTAAGAAGCCTAATTTGAAATTAGCTGCTACGACAAACTTGTCTACGATATTAAAATACCACTCCGCGTTAAATCGCCACTTATGGTATTCTAGATAGTTAAATTTCTTAGCAAGGATTCTTCCTTCTATCAGGCTGGTTATTTCGTTTTCTGTAAGTGGTCTCCCTGGACCTATATCTTTTTGCTCAGCAGCTATTAAAGCCTCTCTTTCTTCTGGTGTGATCGTATCGTCCGTCTCTCTTCCAAATAATGAATATGGAGGTGTAAACTGTAATGATAAGGATACTCTAGACCCTCTTCTTGGATAGATAGGATCTGCTACAGAACTTCTGGTGATCGTCTGTGTAATAGAGAAGTTCTTAAAGTTACCTGTCGTGATACGCTGCGTATTACCGAATCTATCTCTGGCACTGAACTGCCCGAAAGAATAATCTTCTAGATCGATCCACTCTGTCGTCAAAGTCGTATTTATAGAGAAGAAGTCATCTGGCCACTTAAGTTGTGTTCCTATCCCTGCGAACAATCTTGAGATACCCAACTTTCCTGCACCACTGAAACTCTGATCAAAAGCAGACCTTACAAATCCCATAGTGAATGAGGTCGGTTTCTTTCCTCCCAACCATGGCTCTGTAAATGAAGCATTATAGGATCTAAAAAATCTACTGTTAGATTGAATTCTAACAGAAAGTTTCTGCCCATCTCCCTGTGGCAAAGGACTCCAAGTAGATCTATCTCTCAGATTTTTGATAGAGAAATTATTGAAAGTCATACCCAAGGTTCCTATCAATCCACTTGTGGCACCTCCATATCCCGCAGAAAGCTCCAGCTGATCTGATGGTTTTTCTTCGAGAGGATATTCGATATCCACAGTACCATTGGCCTGATTAGGTACTGGTCTTGGATTCATGTTTTCTGGATTGAAATAACCGAGGTTCATCAGAGATCGCTGAGATCTAATGATATCTGATCTACTGAATTTATTACCAGGCTTAGTTCTTAGTTCTCTTCTGACGACATGCTCATGTGTTCTATCATTACCTGATATGATGACATTATCTATAATGGCTTGAGCGCCTTCAGAGATGACCATCTGCATGTCTATCTCGTGGTCTGTTACGGCTACTTCCTCAGGATCTACAGCAAAGAAAAGGTAACCATCATCTAGATACAGGGAAGAAACATCTCTTCCATCCATACTAAAGGAGAGTTGTTGTTCTAGTTGTTCCGGATTATAAACATCTCCTTTTTTGATACCCAGTACCGCAGAAAGCTGCTCTGAGGTATATTTAGAATTGCCTTTCCAAGTGATATCTCTATAGAAATATTGCTCGCCTTCCTCTAGGGTCAAGAAGATCTGAAGATTGCCATCTATTCTTCTCACGACAGAATCAGAGACTATCGTGGCATCTCTATACCCATTCTTATTATAGAAAGCGATGATGTTATTTTTATCATCTTTATAATCAGAAGAAACAAACTTTGATTTTTTGAAGATGGTACCTAACTCTTTGGTTTCCTTCATCTTCCTTTTCAGTTTGTTATCGTCAAACTTCGAGTTACCGAGTATAACAATGTCACTGATTTTTACTCTTTGATTCTTTTCGATATTGAAGGTCAGCCTTACTGCACTTTCTTTCAGTTCATCTTGCTTCTCTTCTATCGTAATTTCTGCATCTAAGAAACCCTTGGAGTGGTAGTTCTCTAGTAGCTTTTGTTTAGTAAGGTCTTTAGTGTCTTCTGTGACTATAGATCCTTTGACCAAAATGTTGTCGATGATATCAGTCAGCTCAGAGTGCCTGTTTTTGTTTTCACCTTTGATACTGTATCTAGAGAGGGTCGGTCTTTCATCTAGGATGATTTCTAGGAATATAATATCCCCTTCTATCTTTTCTTGAACGATCTGTACATCTTCAAATAAACGCAATCTCCATAATGCCTTGATCGCTTTAGGTAGATCATCGCCAGGGATGCTTATTTCCTTGCCTTCTCTGAGGCCCGCAATAGACTTTATGGCATTTCGATCTCTGTTCTCGGCACCGGTGATTTTGATACCTCCGATATTGTAGGTGTTCTTAGAACCATAATCAAAGACTGGCATCTCTATCTGAGCTACAGCATCAGAAAGATTTACTATGCAAAAGAATGTCGTTAAGAGTAAGTAAAACAGCCTCATTTATGGATTGATATAGATCAATATAAAAGGCACAAAAGTACGCTTTTATTATGCCTCGTTATTAAGAATGTAAATCTAATAGGGATAGCGCTGATAGTTGTCGCTTTAACTAATCTTTAATGGGGTTATGACCTGATAAACAGTCAGTTATTTGTCCAAAAAAGCGTTAAATCGAGCTCAATCAGCTTATTTGCTCAGATATCTTACCGAATCGCCGTTCTCGTTGCTGATACTGATAGATGGCCTTATGGAACTCCTCAGCTCCAAAATCTGGCCAGAAGACATCTGTAAAATAGAACTCTGCATAGGCAATCTGCCACAGTAAGAAATTACTGACCCGATGCTCTCCACTGGTTCTGATCAGTAATTCTGGATCTGGAATATTATAGGTAGCTAGATGCTCTGCGATATGGTCTTCAGTGATGTTTTCAGGCTCTAGTATTCCTTTTCTTACTTTATCGGCAATGGCTTTAGTCGCTTCTGTGAGCTCCCATTTGGCACTATAGTTAAGGGCTAGATTCAGGGTTATGGCCTTATTGTCTTTGGTATCTTCTATACCTTCAGAGAGGGCCTTGTAGGTTTTGGCCGGTAGTTTAGAGATATCTCCTATTGCATTCAGCCTTACGCCATTCTTATTGAGGGCTTTTATCTCGCCTTTTACAGTTTCTACCAGCAGATGCATAAGAGCATTGACTTCAGAGATAGGTCTGTTCCAGTTCTCGGTAGAAAATGCATACAGTGTCAGATGTTCTATACCCAGTCTAGAAGCCGCTTCTGTCACAGTACGGACAGATTTCACCCCTGCTCTATGTCCAAATACTCTAGGTCTACCATTCTGTTTTGCCCAACGGCCATTACCATCCATAATGATGGCCACATGCTTAGGCAAGTTATGTTGGTCAATCTGATCTAGGTAATCACTCATTTAAGAACAATTTATCTGTCTGGAGGCAGGACAAAACAAAAAACAACTAAATTTAGTAACAAATTACAGAATAGGGCTTTTTGTGCCTAGGAACTATAAGAAATAGTTATGACCGTCAGAATGAACAACTTACTTCTCCTCTTTATTGGCTTTAGCTTAATGGTCATTTCATGCAAGAGCGACCCCTGTGGAAGCAAGGATAGCTTCCTAGAACATTTTGAGGCCTTTACACAAGAATTTGAAAGCAAGAAAAAGGATACCGACGAGGAGACCCTACAGGCCTACGAAGACAGATACGAGGAGATCGTCAATACCTGCTACAAAAAATTCAAAGCCGATCTGAGCACCTCAGAGAAGCAAGAGTTTTGGAAAAAATCACTAAGATTCTATGTAGATCGCTACGATGGCAACTTCAGCACCGTATTATCAAAGAAGCTGGATGATCCTTTTAATCAGTATCTCAAAGACGAACTCGTAGAACTGACTAAAGAATCTGGATTGAGCTTTTTCTTCTCCTTACAGGAAATTGTAAAAGAAGAATTACCGAAGCTCATGGAAGTCTTCTCCGAAGAAATAGAAAAGTTTGGGCAAGAGCTATTCGGTGGTTCTAGTTCTAATTAAAATCCTCACTAGCAGATCATAAATTAGCAGCAGCTAGTATGTACGATATCATTCTCACCTTTATCACTGCCTTTCTGATGACGTTCTTTGCGATACCGTCTATCATCAGCGTAGCGAATAAAAAACAACTGGTAGACCTCCCCGGAGAACGAAGGGCCCATCAGGTGAGTACGCCTTCACTGGGAGGCATAGGCATCTTCGCAGGAACGATCTTCGCTATTATCCTCTGGACACCATTTAGATACTTCGGAGATCTGCAATATATCCTTTGTGCTTTTGTGGTCGTCTTTCTTATAGGCGCCAAGGATGACATCGACCCCGTCTCGGCCAATAAGAAATTCGTCGGACAAATCTTTGCAGCAGGAATTTTGATTTTCTTTTCTAAGATTAGGATTACAAGTTTCTATGGCCTCTTTGGCATCACTGAGCTGCCCCTTCTCGCTAGTGTCCTCTTTACCTTTTTTGTCATCGTTCTTATTATCAATTCTTTCAATCTGATAGATGGTATCAATGGACTCTCAGGAAGTATAGGTGTCCTGATGGCAATCACCTTTGGGACGTGGTTCTATATGGTAGATAGAGTAGAACTGGCTTCTGTATCGTATGCCTTGGTTGGTTCTGTTATGGCCTTCCTCTATTATAATATTACACCAGCAAAAATATTCATGGGAGATACCGGTTCTCTCCTTCTAGGGCTCATCGCTTCTATACTCGCGATCAACTTTATAGAGCAGCATCAAGTGATTGCAGTAGATCATATACATGCCTTCGGTGCCCCACCTGCAGTAGCAGCAGGCATCCTACTATTACCGCTCTATGATACCTTCCGAGTATTCATCATGCGGATGATGAAAGGCAGATCCCCATTCAGCCCAGATAGGAAACACATACATCACCTGCTGCTGAATCTTGGCTTATCACATATGCAAGCGACAGGTGTCCTTATAGGATTCAATATTCTTATTATCTTTCTCGTCTACCAGCTACAAGACATCGGTACACTTAATCTACTGATCGTGCTCATTATATTGGCGACGGCTATGACCCTACTCGTCTACCTGCTTCTCTACCTTAAGCACAACAAAGCTGCAAAATTAAACACCTACGATAAGAAGCAGGCCTTATGAATTATCTTTTCGTTTTTCTAGGTGGAGGACTAGGAGCTGTATGCCGTTACGGAATTTCCAAGCTTGTACAGACCAGTTCTGCTTTTCCCTATGCAACCTTCCTAGCCAATGTCATCAGCTGTATCATCCTCGGCTTCTTACTAGGCACTTTGCTGCAAAAAGAACTCAGCACAAAAACCCAACTGCTTCTTATGACGGGCTTCTGTGGGGGTTTTAGCACCTTCTCTACTTTTACTGCAGAGAGTTATGAATTGCTAGAATCAGGACAGATCACTATTGCGCTTTTGTATATTCTGAGCAGCTTGATTGTTTGTCTTATTTGTTTGGGAATCGGTATTAAGGTGGCGCAGGCATTAGCCTAAATGCATCTGGGTGCCTGAAAGTGCTAGATAACTAGGAACTAGTGTTGTCGTCTGTTGGCTTGTTTTCTATTTTTTGTATCTTAAGTATACCATACTTAATATAGAGATACTGAATTTTCTTCTATCGAAGAGTAACCAGGAAACTACACAGGCCTTACTATGAGACCATCAATCATTACCTCATAAATGGCGATTTGATTATAGGAAAAACTAAATTCTATTAAACAATTACTGAGAGTCAGTAGCTAACACATAAGGATGTTTATCTATTCGTTCATTATATCGAAACTCTTGCAGTTCCTTGAGCTCTAAAAGGATCTGAATCAGAATCATTCGACTTCCAATATTTTTAGACAGCTAAGTGTCAATTCATAAAATACCTCCTCAATAGTTACGGCTTCCCCACTTTTCCATTGTCTATACTTCGTAAGCTAAAGTCGAAGTCAAATTTATTTTTTAATACCTTATATAAAATAATAATAGAATATGTTAAAGCAAGAAGGCCAAAATGCTGGTCAACAAGAAGTCAAGAAGGGAGGATTCAACATCCTAAATATCCTAGCGCCAGTCGTTGTTCTCCTCGGTTTAGGTGGAGGAATTTTCTATGTAGCTCAGAATACTATGGGCTCAAGAAATGATGATTATGCTGAGAAAGTTCAAAAAATGCTAGATGCGAAAAAAGTAGCTCAAAATGAAGCCACTGCACCAATAGAAAAAACTCAAGAAGTAGCAAAGAACATCAATAGCGATAAAAGCTAATTTGCATAAAAACTATTTTTATAAAGAGGATGCTGAAAAGTGTCCTCTTTTTTTTATGTCCAATACAAAGTGGCTACGACAAAATGAAAAAGTAGCCACCATGATCCTTAGACCAAATAATTACTCAAACCACTCTCCATAGCCATAGGACGGCCTGCACAGCACTATCGATGCCTAGCTGTCTAAGAATGCAACCAGCATTGAACATTTCTCCAAAATGCCATTAAGTCCCTAGTAAGTATATATTACAATTCATAGGGCCCAACAACCAATAATCCACGACTAATTCATATCTTAAGGTAAATTTCGAATAACAACGTTTGCCCATAGATGGGCACTGTGGGGCTAGAGGATAATTGAATACCTACAAGCTATTCCCTACTGATACAAGCTAATCGAAAAACATACAATCATGAACAAACACTGCTTCTTACTCCTAGTAGTCCTATGCACCAACCTCCGAGCTCAGACATGGACTATAGAACCAAACTTTCCAAATACATCCATGGCTAGTGGCATTCAGGTTCTTAGTGATGGCTCAGTCATAACTATGATAAATTCTGAAGAAAAAATCTATCTCGAAAAATACGATACTGAGGGGTCATTACTCAAAACAATGCATCTAGCAGATGGCATAGGACATTCTATTACACTAAATGGATCAAGTCTATTTATATCAGCATTAAAAAAAGTAAACTGGAAAGATTTTTCTATCATTCATATCGTAGATCTGAATTTAGAGAACTATACTTCATACCAATATGGAGAAGGCTTTATATCCAATGTCATCGTTGGAAATGAAGGCACATACTTTGTAGGAGGGCAAGTGGAAGAATGGCGTTCTGATCCATTCTTAGTTAAAAATGGGACTACAAGTTTTTCTAAAATTTATGATTTTATATCACCCTCATATTCCTTGGGAATTATTGAAATCGATGAAGAACTAATCATGATCGCACGATCTGTTAGGAATTCTGGTTTAGACAGTTTGCATTTTGTAGGCATAGACATAAATTCTGGTGAAGAAAAATGGAGAAAAGGACATGAGTTAGAATCTCCGTATAGTAATGCATATAGCATGAATTCGGACTACACTATGACGAGTTTTGCTTATGACCCTATACACAAAGTTATACATATAGCAATGCCTATCTTAGTACAGCATGGGGATAGTCATTTTATAAAGGCAGATACTAAGGGAAATATCATAGGAGAATACGATGTCTTCTCAGGTCAGAGATTTCATCCATTCAAGATAGAGGCGATGGACAATGGAAATATACTAGTCGCAGGCATGAAATACGAGTATGACGAATCCTATAATAGAAGGGTGGATAAAATAACAGTTGAAATGAGAAACTCTGACTATCAGGTCATCTGGAAAAATGATATCGGTAGAGGGGCCGCACTTGATTTTTCGTACGACAATGAATATATCTATGTATCTGGTATTACTGAGAACTGGCGTACAACAGGCAACCTACCTTACCACCCAGTATTATCTAAGTTACACTTTGGACCTCCTAGGCTTGATTCCAAAAATGATTTCATTTTTTATGAAGACTCTAATTTAGACGGCGTACTAAATTCTGATGATAAATTTTTGCAGGGCATAGGATTAGAAGTAGAAGGTTCGTATAGCAAATCTGACAGCGCAGGCATTGCCTCTATAGACAAAGGGGGTGGCACTTATGATCTAAATTTGTCCTACCCTTCTCATCTTTCACCTTTGAATGCTCCACCTTTAATAAGTTTTTACGAAGATTCTACCGTATTGAACAAAATAGGATTTAGCAAAGAAGAATGTATAGATATTTCTACTGCTATAGCTACATCAGAGTTAATTAGATGCAAATCGGGATCTGCTATAGTTAGTGTCAAAAATAATGGAACACAAATAGCTAGAAATCTCACTGTCTCTGTCATAATAGATCAGGAATTAGACCATATCACTTCCGCCGAAAATTTCAATTATATAAATGGAGCTTATGAATTTACAGTCCAAGAGTTAAACAGTGGAGAATCAAAGAACATCTCTGTAGATTTTGATATTCCATGTGATATTGACCTGCATGCAACTAAGTGCTTTGAAGTTAATCATAGCACAAGAATAATGTGCAACCAAGATAGTTCAGACAACTTACCCCAAATAAGCACCACAGCAAAATGCACAGGCAAAAATGTAGTCCTCTCAATAATAAATAGCGGTGCTGATATGGATGAATCATCAACCTACAACATTTACAGAAATGCTAACCTGATTGAGCAATCAACATTTAAGCTAGATGCCTCCGAAATTAGAGACTATATATATGAGAGCGATGGCTACACCTATACTATTTCCACTGCTGCACCAATAGAGTCCGATAAATTGTTGTCCAATAATTCTAGCATAGAAAGTTGTGGTTCATTCGCAAGTAAAGACTATTCCAAAGGAATAAAAACAATGTTCCAGACAGAACCATCAGCATCTTCAGATGTTTCATGCAAACTAATAACAGACATAGATAGAAAAGGCATTCTTAATTTAGCACCTCATGGCCTCGGGAGGTTCCATCTAGTAAACAATGACATAACCACAAGATTTACTGGAGAGATAATGATCGACTTAGAAGAAGATGATGAACAGCAGCCAGAGAGTTTAGAATTACAAATTCCCGATGGCATAAATCCCAACAGTCTAGAAATCAACTTATGCAATGCCACATATACTTCTAAGTTGATTTCAAACAACTCATATGTAATTGATTTTATTGATCTGAATGCGGCTAATGAAATAGGTAAGCTTACTCTTAAATTTTCATTTCATCTTAAAGACAATTTTTCTACCGAGCCTTTCATGAATATAAGGCCTTACTTAATAAAGACTGACACCTTGCTGCAATACGAAGGAGCTATCATAAATTACGATACTAACTTGAATGACTTTCAACTTTCACCTAGGGCCGACCTTGAGGATACCTACCTATTTGGCAAGGCATCAAGAACAACCCTAATCAGTACCGCAGTCTTTGATAACCGATGTATCATTTTAGGTTCTATGATAGAATATGGTCAGGACCAAAACATGATATTATATACTATAGATAATAACGATAATCTAATAGACTCAAAAGAGATTAAAATAACAGAAGGCAATGCTTATCCTAGAGGAACTCTAAAAATAAATGAAAACGAATTTTGGGTTTATGGAAGTCATATAGACGTAGACGCCAGGTCCTTTTCTAATTATACTTTTGCTTTTATTGCTGCATATGATAACGAAGGCAATGAAAAGTGGAAAAAATACTGGAAGCCAGGAACTGGCATTACAGCTGGTGGCAATATTACCCAGACCACTAGACTCAATGACAATACAATACTATTAGCAGGACGCAGATACAAAGGACCAAATGATGTAAACTATGTTATGGCGGTCGACACTTTAGGAAATATAAAATGGACTACAGATCTCTACTATGGACTTAGAGAACATGATGGACTAAAAGGGATAAGTAGGATTAATGATAATGAAGCCCTAGTTTATGCTGAAGAATATAGAAACTACTTTTACAGAATAGACTCAACTGGCACGATAGTAGATGCACATGTGGTCGAAAGAAGCGAAAATGACTTATTTCTTTCAAACGACATCCTTCACATAGATAGCCTGATAGTGCTCACAGGACCATTTAGAAAAAACTATACCTCAAGTGATACGACAGTAACCAGAAATTATTTCCTGGATTTAAATTATGACACGATAAGTATAATTGACATTGACTTTTACACTAAATCTAATCAGAACCTATCCAATGCACACTTATCCTTCAATAAAGCTGATTCTGCTATCTATCTTACCAGTGGAATCATAGATAATAATAACCAGTTAACGCAAGATATTTATTGGCAAAAATTGGAAATAGGAAATGACTCTACAATTTCTGGATTTGTAGATGCCAATGGTGTCGAATCCACAAAAGGGGTTTTTACATTGGGAAATGGAAGTACAGCAGTCAGTATTGATGCCATTGGTTTTGACTCATTCGGTCATAGACAAATAGGCTACAAAATAATTAATCGAGATAGTGGCTATATAAGTGACACTAATGAGCTAGATAAGAAAGAGTCATTCTATTTATACCCTAACCCAACAAATCAATACTTTCAGACTAGCCCTGATATAGAGGTTTTGACAATATGGATTGTTGATAGCCATGGGAAGTTAGTCTATAAAAACAGTGGAACTGAGCAACATAACATTTCCCATCTTGAGGATGGAATTTATTTTGTTGTGGCAGAGGACAGCAAGAGAATCAGAAGAGTCCAGAAGCTTGTCAAAGCAAAGGACTAACTAAAGACATCAATATAGACAAGAGTAGCTTGCACATCTCCATAAGATGACTAAGCATCTACTATTCATACAACCAATCAACTAATTATGAAAATTCTTTCAGTCGCTCTATGTGCTCTTATTCTCTCAGGATGTTGCACAGATGTCGATAATATTAGGCAAAGCATTCCAATAACTTATTCTTTACAAAATGCTGAAATTCCACTTGGCAATAGTTTTGACCTTGAAGTAATAATACCTGAAGTTCTTGAATCAGTAGATGGTATATTGACTAATGTTTCGGATGTTGATTTTGGCTTTAGAATAAATTTCTACACGTATACAGAAGACGAAAATCTAGGTTTCTGGGAATTTCCTGAGGCTGATAATGATTTTGAAATTCTTCAAGAAGATACGAGAGATGAGTTCGGCGTCTTTAGAAATTTAGAAGAAGTAAATAATGATAGGAGATTTGTTTTGACGTTATCACCTAGTCAAGTAGGGACTTATGTTCTAGCAGTCGCTTGCACTGGTGGTAGAGATACAGAAATTAGAGCTTGTGCTCCTTATCATGAAATGAGCATCAGAAATGATGATCTCCCAATAGAACAAAACTTTCCGAATATTGATGTCACTATTTCTAATCTCTCTAATGGACAAGAACAACAAGGACTGCTCCTATTTCGAGTTATTTAATTTAGGTCACTCCACGATATTAAGCTTTAACCCACTTCACAATAATCCAAGGTTAAAAAAATGAAAATATTTATTGTTATCGCAAGTCTACTCTTTTGCCAAAAGACTTATACCCAAGATCAAATATTCTCCCTAGGTCATCTAGCCCCAAATATAAATCACACGGGAAAAGTATGGCTAAATCATCTAAGTAAAGCGGATGAATATTTTGATTACAATATCGCAATTGCAAAATTTGACAAAGGAGCCAAACTTAATTGGCACAAACATCCTAAGGGGCAGAAACTCATAATCATAGAGGGCACAGGATACTATCAAGAAAGAAATCAGCCCATTCAGATTGTTACCAAAGGAGACATAATTACAAGTATGCCCAATACTGAACATTGGCATAGTGCCACTCAAAACACTGGCGTCACCTATCTTGCTATTACTGGTAATCAAAAAACCCACTGGTTAGAAAAAGTAACTAACGAGGAATTCAATAGTATAAACTATGATTCATTAAGTACAACCAACCAGAAAAATGAAATAAAGAAGTTATCAAAATTAAAGTGGGAGCTGATGGCAGAGAAGAACATTTTAAAACTTGATGAGATATTTCACAAACAATCCAAATTCATACATATGGGAGGATCTTGGGGAAAGGACCGTGAATTAGAAATCATAGAAAGCGGCGGGATCCATTATAAGCATCCAGAGATTCATAGTGTCGAAGTAGATGTAATTAATGATTCAGCTATACTAATAAATGAAGTAACATTACTAGCAATGGTAGGAGGCAAGGAGGTGACCAATAAATTCATGGTCTCTGAATCATATATTAGAGAAAACGAAACTTGGAAATTAAGCTTGTTATCGTTTACAAAACTGATTCAGGAGTAAATCTAGTGTCCGGTACCACCAGCCGATTCTAGCTTATACCAACGCAATTAAACCTACTGCCTAGTTATCTGTTATCTTCATAGTACTGCTCATTAAAATCAGTACAGGACACTATATGAGGATCTTACTTACAGGAGCAACCGGATACATTGGCAAGAGACTACTGCCTATACTGATAAAAAATGGACATCATGTCATCTGCTGCGTTAGAGATCCTAAACGCTTCAATCCACCAGAATCTATTAGATCTTTTCTAGAGGTCATTAAAATTGATTTCTTGGAGGAAGAAACTTTGAAGAGTATTCCCAAAGACATAGATGCCGCCTACTACCTCATTCACTCAATGTCTAACTCAAAAGAGTATGATAAATTAGAAAGCATTACTGCTACAAATTTTAAAAACTACCTAAGTACCACAGAAGCAAAACAAGTAATCTATCTCAGTGGCATCGTCAATGAAGACAACCTGTCCAAACACCTACAGTCGCGAAAAAATGTAGAAACCATCTTAGCTAAAGGTACTTACAAGCTAACCACCTTACGAGCCGGTATAATAGTAGGTTCTGGCAGTGCCTCCTTTGAGATAATTAGAGACTTAGTAGAAAAGTTACCGATAATGATTACGCCTAAGTGGCTGAACACGAAATGTCAACCTGTAGGTATCAGAGATGTCATCAAATTCTTAAGCAAGGCTCTACTCAACGAAAAAGTATATGATCAGAATTTTGATATCGGCGGATCAGATATTCTGACCTACAAAGAAATGCTTCTTGGCTTTGCTAAAGTTAGAGGCTTGAAAAGATGGATACAAACTGTACCTGTCATGACCCCTAAGCTATCGTCTTACTGGCTATACTTTGTGACCTCCACTTCTTATAAACTGGCGGTGTCCTTAGTCGAGAGCATGAAGGTCGAAGTCGTCTGTAGAGATAATAGAATTAATCAAATTCTGAACGTAAAGCCTGAAGGCTATATCCAATCTATCGAAAGGGCCTTTACAAAAATTGCAAGCAACCAGATTCTTTCGAGTTGGAAAGATTCGCAAGTCAGTGGCATTAAAAAGATAAATATTTCTGATTTTATTGATGTTCCCAATCATGGCTGCTTCATGGACATGAGAGTAAGAGAAATTATATCCAAAGAAGAAGTCATAAATAGAATATGGCGAATAGGTGGAGAAAATGGTTGGTATCATGCTAATCTATTATGGAAAATCAGGGGCATGATAGACAAGATATTTGGAGGAGTCGGACTGAGAAGAGGTCGTACTAATCCTACGCATATAGAAGCAGGAGATGCACTAGATTTCTGGAGGGTGCTATATGCTAATAGAGAAGAAGGGAAAATACTTTTGTTTGCCGAAATGAAATTACCTGGAGAAGCTTGGTTAGAATTCAAAATAGAAAAAAGCAAATTGATCCAAACGGCAACATTCCGACCGCATGGCCTTCTAGGTAGACTATATTGGTATGCAGTATTACCTTTTCATGGTGTCATATTCAAAGGAATGATAAATAAAATAACCAAGCATAATAAAGTGAATGCTCTCAGCTAGATCATTCGGCCCCGCCTTAGTGCTTAAAATCCAACTCAGACATTAATGCTTGGACTCAAGACAATGAGATGTCAAGACTTACCAGCAGACACTATCATTTTAAATCAGCAAGATTTAGTATTCCATAGGACAGTTGAAGTCGATTTCTAATCCTACATCAATCAATAACCGTAGCTTTTTGTTCACAAGTTGCCATGTCCGCTAAGACTTCTAAAATATTATGGATCCTATTCCTGGCTATCGCCTCACAGGTAGCGCTTCAGGGACAAACCTGCTGCACGGCTGGAATGCCAGTCAGTTCCGTTCTAGACATAGCATCAGACAGCGCAAGTCTTTCCTTTCAGCTCAGGTACGAATACAAAAGCATTAATGCGCTGATAGACAATAACAGAAGACTGGAGAATGATCCTCGTTCTAGGTCAGGTCAGAATCTGTCCCTAAAAGTAGATTATGCCCTTAATCAATCATGGGCAATCTCCGCTATACTCCCACTTATAAAACATAATAGAAGTACGACCAGTGAGATGCAAAGCAGTTTAGGCCTAGGAGATTTGGTCTTCTTAGCCCAATATACTTACAAAAACATAAGTCTTATTTCTGGTCTTAAATTACCGACGGGTAGCACAAATAAACGAGCGAATAATAGCCTTTTACTTTCACCAGATATGCAAAGTGGTAGTGGCAGTTATGACGTGCTGTTTAGAGCAGTATACAATCTTACTATCCCTCAGATTTCTTTCCTATCAGGAAGCTTGTATAGTTCGTACAGAATAAATAACACTAACGATAATTTTGCGAGTACTGATAGTTTTACTGGTCGTAGATTCGGTTTTGGCAATGAATACTTAGCTGGGCTAAATATTGATTATACTCTTGTTTCTCCTTCGGGTTTCTTTATCCCAAATTTTGGAGTACAATATAGACATACTCGTCCCAATGTAGAACAACAGGTACTAGCGCCTAATAGTGGTGGCTCGTGGATAAATCTGATGGGTGGCATAGCTTATTCTATTGATGGGGTCAAGACCTTTGCATTATTTACAGAGGTACCGCTTTATCAAAATCTAGAAGGATTACAAATAACATCTGACTATAGTATCGGCATCCAATTATCATACAACGTACTAACAAATAAAAAATGAATAATATCCTAATCTTATTTCTCTCAATTTTACTTTGGGGTTGCGGTTCTAGTGAATCTTCATCGACTGAAGAAGAATGGATCATCCCAGTAGAAGAAGTTCTAGATGGAGGTCCAGGAAAAGATGGCATACCTTCCGTAGACGATCCAAATTTTAGCTCGGTCACTGAAATTGGATTCCTAGATCCATCCTCTTTAGTAATCGGTGTCATTCATGACGGTGTCGCAAAAGCTTACCCTCACAACATTCTAGACTGGCACGAAATCGTAAATGACAATATTGCTGATTTGAATTATGCCCTTACCTACTGCCCTCTTACCGGTACTGGCATAGGGTGGAATAGTTCCATAGGAGGAGACATCACGACCTTCGGCGTTAGTGGTAAATTATACAACACTAATCTTATGCCCTATGATAGAGATTCTGATAGCTACTGGTCTCAGATCCAACTCGAATGTGTAACGGGAAATCGTATAGGCACTAAGATCAGCACTATTCCAGTTATAGAGACCACTTGGGCAAGCTGGCAGAAAGCCTACCCTAATTCCTTAGTCATGAATACTGAAACTGGATTCTCAAGAAACTATAGCAACTATCCCTATGGTGATTATAGAACTAATCACGACAATATTATTTTCCCTGTAACAAATTTGGACACCAGATTACCTGCCAAGGAAAGAGTACTTACTGTTGTAGAAGGTAACAATGCGAAAGTGTACAGCATCGAATTATTTGATGAAAATACTGTGATCGAAGACAACTTTTCTGGTAAAGACTTGCTCATTGTGGGGTCTAAAAGTGACAACTATATTGTTGCTTTCGAAAATCCTGACGGCCAATTTTCAGCAGTACAAGACCAACTGCCAATAGTTGCTGTAGACCAGGAAGGCAATAACCTTAATATAGACGGGACTATTAGCGGAGGACCAAGACAGAATGATAAACTTGCGGCAACTAACAGTTTTATGGCCTACTATTTCTCTCTAGGCTCGTTCTATGAAGTAGAAGTCTATGAGTAGCTACCGTACTTAGCAGACTAGAATAAATAAGTTAAAGAATGACAAAAAAGGTTTTGTAGCTTAGTAGTCTCCCTTTGAAGTAGCATCTACCTCATACCATTGACGTATAATAGTAAGTACCGGTTTTTTCCTGACAGAAAAATCAGTGTCACCTGCTTCTAGGTCTGTGTGCAACCAGTTCCACAAAAAGCCACCAGCCACCCAGGGTTCTTCCCAGAACGTATGAAAGAAAGCTTCATATAGGTTAGATTGAGCTTGATAATTAGGAGTAGCTTCTCCATTATCATGGACCCATGGTGTCTGGCCCGCATAATCAATATTTCTATAACCGAACTCAGTCAGTAATATTTCCTTGCCTTTAGATTTACTTAGTCTTTTTAGTTTTCGCTTTGTAGACCTCCATGTCTTTATTAGTTGGCGGACCTTAGGTGTCTTTGCATTGCTTATCGGAAAGTAAGCATCTACGCCTATGTAGTCCAGCTCATTCCAGAACTCAACTTTATCATACTCATCCCAATTAGCACAATAAATCAATTGTCCATTATAAATCTTCCTCACCATTACGATTAGTTCAGTCCAGAATTGTGGTCGATGTATTACAAATTCTCTCAGTTCTGTCCCGACACTAAATAACTCTACTTCCATTGCTTCCGCTAGTTCTGCTAGTCGTATTATATAAGCGGCATAGCTCTCTTCCAGTGCTTTCCAGTCAGCGTCTGATTCTAATATCACATCTCCCCGCCATACAGCGCCATTACTTTTGTCATAAGGTTTAGACTTTAATTTGGAGAGCACAATATGTGGTTTTAGAAAGACCTTTAAATCTGCTTGTTTTGCTAAGGTTATTGCTTCATGCTGAGCTGGCATCGTACTGCTCCAGTATGAATTGAGTGAGTCAGGTCTTAAGGTCATTGTAGACCGCTCTAGGGTAGCTTCAGGTATAAGTGCGACCCACTCAGCGTTAGATTGTTTCAAAATCTCAAACATAGTAAGATCAAGAGTAGCCTCACTAGGCCCTAAGAAACTCACACCATTTATTTGATTCTTTGTATCAGGACCTCCTTGTATAACTAAGGCCTGACAGTATACTTGTACATGGAAGAAAATCGAAATTAATATATAACCTATGGTTCTCATTGCATAGCCTCTCTGGGGTATTTAAAAATATTGTCCCAGTCCGAGGACAATGCCTCTTTGTTCTTTATTGAAGATATCAATTCCATAATCTACTCTTAGTGTTGTACCATATATCTTCTTATAAATAATACGAAAACCTCCCCCTATGAATTCCCGAAACTGATCGGGGTTAAGTATATCTCTTAGTTCTCCTCCTGGATTTCTCCATGATCCTAAATCTGCAAAGGCTACTACCTGCCCTGCCCACTTATTGCCATCAAAAATCGTCTGCCTGTATTCCACATTAAGAACGACCTGAGCTGTACCCCTGTCTATTCTATTTCCTACACCTCTGAGATTGACTTGGCTATCAGCGACGAAAGGTGCAAACGGAGAATCATTATTAGTAGATATCGCCAATCTTAACCTAAAAGCCAAGTTAATACCATTACCGATTCTACGAAATGTTCTTCCCTGAAATTGTAAAGTATGGAACCACGATTTATCATCTACGTTATACACATTCTGCAATGTTGATCTCCAGCTATGACCATCTAGATAAAAGCCATTATAATTAAGCCTATCTGTCTGGAGTTCCAATTTTGATAAAAGCTTGGGTTGAGTAACTGAAAGTGGTCCTGGAGTACCCTCACGATCCTGCCCCTCACTTTTTGAATACTTCTCTCTAAAAAAGGTGCCGCCAAATTCTAAACTTCTATAAGTTCCTAACCGACGTATACCACTGAGGGCTAAACTATTATTATCATAATCATAGAGCACCGTAGCATCCGGGAAATATAAAGGCTCTCTAGAAGCTATCCTGGTAAGACTACCTGCTAGGCCCCAAAGACTACTTTTAAAATATGGAATCTTAAAATAAATCTGGCCTGAATGTCTTTTGTCATTATTCTGATAATAAGCACTTAAGGTGTGCCCCTTACCTTTCCAGTTTATATCTACAAAACCAACTTGGTACCAATTATTGTCTGTTATGTTTCCAAATTTAAGTATAGGCAATAAGGTCTTTACCTCTTCGACATGAAAGTTTACTTTTACACCATCAGGGAGTAAATCTAAAGCATAACTCGCTTGCCCTATACCAGGCATGTTTCTGAGCCTCTGTGCATCGGACTCTATACTTATAGAATCCAAGGCCTGTCCTACTTCTGAACTTAAAAAATCCTGTACGTATGATAATTTTGTTTTTTTCAGACCATCAAATCCTATTGAATGTATTAGTTCGTCACTAGGAATCTGAGCTGGCAAGATGACCGAGCCAAGCATAAAAAAAACAACAATAATTAAAAATATTCTAGACTCCATGAGTTGTATGCGAAAGTAATACTAAACAAAAAATGATGTGGTATCTGATGCTAAAGACAGTTAGTAATTATATCTAAATCCGATATTATAAGTCGCAGCTTGGCCTCCTGTCTCATTCAGAAACTTGTTACTAAAATCTGTGTATAATAGTTCTATTTCTACCTCAGGAGAGAACTGGTACTTAGCCCCTAACCCAGCTTGTACGAAATAGTCAAATTCGGCCTGCCAGAAGGGAGAAAATCCTCCTAGTGTATATAAAGTAATCTTGTTAGTCGGGTTGTAACTAAAAATCAAAGTTGCAGGAGTAGAAATTCTATTAGAATTATTCTTTCCCAAATCTTCGATCAAAAAGTCAACTTCTGTAAACAATGAAAAACTATTACCAATAGAGAAATCATTGAAAAATTGTGTCCACCATGTAGCGCCTGTCCAGTCTATAAAAGGTTGTGTGGCATTGCCTTCCAGGTCCTCTCCTATCCCAAAAACAAAAGAACTCTGAATAGAAAAATTAGGCCAGTTAGGGTTCGGAGCATATCTTATCTGTGGCCCGAAAGCAGTAATCCCCTCTCTTTGAGAACTTCCATCACCATCAAAAACAGAGAACAAATTAGAGGGTAATCTATCATTTCGTACTCTTCTGTATCTCGTACTAAAACCCACATTAAATCTATCCGTCAGTCCGTACAAAAAACTCAAAGAGGTCGTGAAAAAAGTAGATCTATCAGATAGTAAATCCGTACTTCCTGTTTTCTGTGTATACAGGTTGTTGAATATCTTAGCTTCGATGGTGCCTCTTCTGATAGTAGAAGAGACAACATATCGACTGGCATTAGTACCAGTTGCCGCAGGGTTAGAAATACTGGAACTGCTCCTTGCAGTATCATTTAGTATCCAGTCGTACTCATAGTAGCTTACCTTAGCAGAGCTAGGAATAGGTGTAGACTTATATTCATTAATAAAGTTCAAGACAGCCTTTTTACTGCCGCCAAAATCACTTGCATACCACTTAAATATCTGTGACAGCTCTGCCTTACCATTTGATACTTTTATAAAAGATGGATCATTAATCGCAAGCTTCGTTTGTCTTTCCAGCTGCTCTTCTAGTTTGTCCGGAGTATAAGCAAAGTTAGTTATGGGAGGACAACCTACAGCGCCACAAACTAATACGAAATGATATCTCGCATCGCCGTATGGTTTCAATAGGTATTCTTTCTCTAGCTGATTCAGAGTGACTTGATTGCCTTCTACAAGGTTCTTTTTCCTATCAAAAAATCCAGGAATATCCATAACCGAGCTTAGTGGATAAGCCTGAGCAGAATTATTGATAACTAGAAGATTATATGCATTGATATAAAATGCTTGCTTAGTGGCAGAAGAAGCGCCGCTAAGATCTGCCTCTCCTATTTCTTTGATAAGCTGGTCCAAAGAAGCATCTGCTTTCAGCGAGCTATAATCTACTCTACCATTCTTTACCACCTTTTGCAAAAAAGTATTGGTGCTAGAAAAAAATTGGTCATTAATCTCTGCCGCCTGGGTTACACTTGCAAACAGGAAAAGTGCTAAAAATGAATTAATTAGTGTTTTCATGATACTGTATTTATTATGTTATGATTAATTAAATTTTTTATACAATTGATGAGTAACGGTTAGCAGGCTCTATTAATAGCTAAGTCCACTAAAGCTGCTTCTAACTGGTAAGGAGATATCACTCCCGAAAAAATGGCTTTTATTTCTCCTGCTTCCACGAGTAGCAATGCAGGGTTTTGTATCAGTTGCAGTTCTTGCATGATCTTAGCCGAAATTGAAAAGTCCAATATCTTGTAGACGAGGTGTTCTTCATTTTTCTGCATCGCATTCCGTATTACCCTATCCAATAAGAAATGATGCCCCTCTCTTTTACTCAGTCTTACTAAGATTGGACAAGAGGTTTTGGCTAGTTCTTGTAGTAGTTCCTTTAGTCCTTTAGTTTCCATTATATTTTTCATATTTATTAGATTTATTTGTCAAATACAGTTCTAATAATCCAATGGGTATGCCAACTTTTATATCAGCTCAATATTTAATCATAACAACCTGTATATCAGCTACTTAAAAATTGGATTCAAAATGAAGCTTCAAAATTTTTACACTTTTTATTACGATATATAGTAATTTTACGATAATTTTAGCAAGCACATTCAACAACAATTAGCCTATGATCGAAATCACAAAAATGTCCTACGATGCACTCCACGACCTCCCTGTCGGAGTACTTTGGTTTGATAAGACAGCAAGATTTTTCGACGTTAATAAGGCGGCTTGCAAGCACTGGGGATATACAAGAGAAGAATTCTTAGAGATGACCGTATTTGATGTTAACCCTCATATGAAACCAGAAGACTGGGAGAAGCACTGGAAATCCAAGCAAAAAGATCCATCCACTTTTGAGGGTATACATAAGCGTAAAAATGGAGAACTGTTTCCAGTCAGCATCACCGACAACTTTGTCACCTGCGATGGTGAGGTCTATAGCTGTGCTATCATCACAGATATAACTGACAGAAAAGAAGCAGATAGACAGGCTAGGCTGGCGGACTTCACTGTACAGAAAGCTGGAGATGCCATTTTTTGGTTATGCCCTAAAGGATACATTAAACACGTCAATGATGCTGCAAAATTGAGATACGGCTACACAGAAGAAGAGTTTTACGAAATGAATATTCTCAAAATCTCTCTGGATGCAGATGAAGAGAAATTCAAAGACATATGGAGTAAACTAGAAAATGAAAAACAAATTCAATTCGAGGCTTACCACTACAATAAAGAAGGAAAGAAAATAGCTGTAGAAATAAGTGCACATTTCATCCAGTTTGAATCCATGGATTATGCCTGTACCATGATAAGAGATATTACGCAACGTAAGAATAAGGAGGCTGCATTACGAGGTGCACTGATGGAAATCAGAGAACTAAAATCGAAACTCGAGGCCGAAAACAATTACTTACAAGAAGAAATTAAGGTCCAGAATAATTTTGGAGAAATCGTAAGTACCAGTAAAAAGTTTGAAAAAGTACTTAAACAGATTGAACAGGTCGCAAACACCTCTTCCACCGTACTAGTCACAGGAGAAAGCGGAACTGGAAAGGAACTCATCGCTAGGGCCATCCACCAACTCAGCAAGAGGAATGTCAGGACCATGATAAAAGTCAACTGCGCCGCACTACCTGCTAATCTTATAGAGAGCGAATTGTTTGGGCATGAAAAAGGCGCTTTTACAGGAGCATTAAATAGAAAGGTTGGAAAATTCGAACTAGCAAATGGAGGCACCATTTTCTTAGATGAAATAGGCGAACTGCCCATAGAGCTACAACCTAAACTACTACGGGTACTACAAGAAGGAGAAATAGAAAGAGTCGGTGGTACAGAACTACTAAAAATAGATGTACGTATTATAGCTGCTACTAATCGCAAGCTCACAAAAGAGGTAGAAGAGGGTAACTTCAGAGAGGATCTTTATTATAGGCTTAATGTCTTTCCCATACACAGTCTTCCTCTTAGAGATAGAAAGGAAGACATCCCCCTGCTGATAAGATTCTTCTGTGAGAAACTTGGTAATAAGCTAGGGAGAAAGATTACAAATATTCCTCAGAAGGTCATCACGACATTGATGGACTATGACTTCCCTGGCAACATCAGAGAGCTAGAGAATCTCATAGAAAGAGGTATCATCATGTCTAAGGGAAATAAGCTCAACATCGGTAGCTGGTTTAAGCCCAATAAGAAAAAAAAGAATACAGAAAAAATATTGTCCTTAGAAGAAGTACAAAGGAACCACATCATAGAAACCCTAAAACATACAAACTGGAAAGTAAGTGGTAAGGATGGAGCAGCTGAGTTGCTCCAGTTGCGACCTACCACTCTATACTCTAAAATCGAAAGACTAGAAATAGTAAGAAGCAAAGAAGCTATGTAAGCTTTCCCTCTTCGCATCTTAATGTTCCTTGTGAATTATTTATTTCCAAATCGCTAAGCGAGCAAGAGAACTTCGGTCAAATGAAAACCTAATTCTTAACTTTACAATTGTGCCAACTAATTTCAGAGCAATTGAAAATGTACTACAATGAAAGTAACACCAGAAAAAAACGAACAAGTTGCTAAGATGATTTTTGGATCTATCTATCCTCTCTATCTCAATAGATTGGTGAAAAATGGAAGAACCAAAGAAGAGCTCGACCAAGTCATAACATGGTTTACAGGTTATGATCAGAAAACCTTACAAGCTCATATTGAAGGCAATATCACTTTTGGATCTTTCTTCCAAAAAGCCAAAATACACCGTAATGCCCACATGATCAAAGGCGTCGTTTGTGGTTATAGAATCGAAGAAATAGAGGAAGAGTTTGAAACCTATAAACAATGTAGACAAATGGAAAAGCTCATCGATGAACTAGCCAGAGGTCGTAAGATGGAAAAAATCTTACGCCAAGAAAAAAAGTAGAAGATGCATAAATATTATCATTCGCTAAGTGACTACTATTTATTCACAACTGTGTCCCCCCAATCAGCAATAGCTTGCACAATAGGCAATAAGGTTGTGCCCAGATCAGTCAGCTCATAAAACACTTTCAATGGAGGCTTATTATATATAACCTTTCTTGTAATGACTTTATCTTCCTCCAATTTCTTTAGCTGCAGACTCAACGTTCTTTCTGTTACTGTGGGCATGGCTTTGCGGAGTTCATTATACCTTAGCTTTCCTTCTCGAAGATGATAGAGTATTACTGTCTTCCATTTTCCACCTATTATATCCATCGTCAGGCTCGTACAGCATGGGTATGCCTTACCTCTATATTTAATCTTGATATCCTCTTTCATTGCTACTATCCTTTTTGACCGTTATTGTAAAAGTAGCTAACAGTAACTATTATTGCAACTATATTAATTATAGTATTAAAATCAACAAGATATGAAAGCAATGATTCTAAAGGAATACGGGAGCGATTCCAAATTTGAACTTACAGAAATAGCAAAACCACAACCCACAGAAAATGAGGTCCTCATAAAAATTGCAGCATCAAGTGTCAATACAGTAGACACTATGATACGTGCCATGGGGAAAGACTTACTGCTTTCTCCTGATAGCCCAGCACTGTTAGGAATGGACTTTGCCGGAACTATAGAAGCACTAGGAACCGAGGTCACTGGTTTCAATATTGGGGACGAAGTATATGGCTGTGCTGGTGGCCTAGCCAATCTACCAGGAACTCTAGCAGAATACATTTCTGCAGATACACAACTTATAGCTCTAAAGCCTAAAAACTTATCTATGCGAGAAGCAGCAGCTTTACCCCTAGTAGCAATCACCGCTTTAGAAGGACTAGAAAGAGCTGGCATCAAAGCAGGACAAAAAGTACTAGTCCATGGTGGATCAGGAGGTGTCGGTCATGTCGCTCTTCAACTAGCAAAGTATTACGGAGCTGAGGTCTACTCTACTGGAGGTGGCGATAGACAAACTGCACTTATTGAAAGTCTTGGTGCGACAGCAATAAATTACAAAACAGAAAAAGTAGAAGAGTATGTAGAAAAACATACAGAAGGGGCAGGATTCGATATCGTCTATGATTCAGTGGGAGGCGCTAATATGACTAATTCCTTTAATGCTGCAAAGCTTAACGGTCATGTCGTATCCACAGTCTCTCTTCTTGAGCTAGATCTGACTCTTGCACATTTCAAAGGCCTTTCCCTTCATGTCGTCTTCATGCTTATCCCTATGCTTCATAATCACAGAAGAGCAGAGCACAATCGCATCTTGACTAAGATTACAGAAATTATAGAAGAAGGAAAATTAAGACCTATCTTAGATGACAATCATTACTCCCTAGCTGAAGTCGCTGAAGCACATGCCAGACTATCAAGTGGAGAAGGGATGGGTAAAGTTGTCATCGAAAACTAAAATTACTTAAGTCTGAATAACACATTCGAAAAAATAAACACAGGCTACAATGCCGTCTTCCAACCCGATAGATTAAGTATCGGGTTGGTCATCCCTATAGAGGAATATAGTAATACTACTGTACCTGAATTGCACAACCATCTAGAACGTGTCCTACTCGCTGAACAGTGTGGCTTCAAAGCGGTCTGGGTCAGAGACGTACCTATGCATGTGCCTACCTTTGGGGACGCAGGCCAGACCTACGATCCCTTTACCTATCTTGGATATCTATCAGGCCAGACCAGTAAGATAACCCTTGGTGTGGCGAGCATTGCGCTTCCTCTACACCATCCTGTCCATGTTGCAAAATCAGCAGCAACCTTGGACCAGCTTTCCGGAGGTAGATTCATAATGGGAGTAGCTTCTGGTGATCGCTACGAGGAGTATCCTTCTATGAATATTGCTTATGCCACTAGAGGTGCCGCTTTCCGAGAGGCGTTTGAGTACATCCGCACTGCGCAAGAGGACTTTCCGATATTGACAGATAATAGATATGGAAAGCTGGATGGCAAGATGGATATTCTACCAAAACCTCATAAGTACAAAATACCATTACTGGTCACTGGACATAGTCAACAGAGTACGGCCTGGGTAGCAGAGCACGGAGATGGCTGGATGTATTATCCCAGAAACCTCTATATGCAAGAACACAATATCAAAGAATGGCGGTCGCTTATTCCAAAGTCTCAAAAATTCGACAAACCCTTCCTTCAACCCTTATATGTCGATCTTCAAGAAGATGATGATTTCAAACCGGTAGGCATTCATTTGGGTATCCGAACTGGGGTTAATTATCTCATAGAATATCTATCTCAGTTGCAGTCTATCGGCGTGAATCATGTTGCAATCAACTTGAGATTCAATACCAATAACATAGAAAAAACAATCGAGGCCCTAGCCACTAAAGTCTTATCTCAGTTTCACATATAATCAAGTAATCTAACTATGAAAAAAACAATACTCATCACTGGCAGCACCGATGGTATCGGCAAGTTAGCCGCAGTTAAAATGGCTAGAGAAGGACACAGCCTCTATCTACATGGTAGGAATGCTGACAAATTAAGTAATGTAATTACTGAGCTAAAAAAAGAAACTGGCAATGAAAATATTGATGGTTTCATAGCAGATTTTTCTGACCTGACTGCTGTAAAGAAAATGTCAGCTGAGATAAATGACAAACTTACCACCTTAGATGTGCTGATTAATAATGCTGGCGTTTTTAAATCTTCTCGTACGCATACTGAGGAAGGAATTGACATCCGAATCGTTGTTAATTATTATGCACCATATATTGTGACTCATTATATCATTGAGAAACTCCAAGCCAGCGCAGACCCCAAGATTATAAATTTAAGCTCGGCAGCTCAGGCAAGCGTCTCTCTTGATTTACTAGAGGGAAAGACCAAGGTCTCAGACCAAGAGGCCTATGCCCAGAGCAAACTAGCCATTCTAATGTGGAGTTTTTATCTAGCCCAGCAAGAACCGAAGATCTCTACAGTAGCACTGAACCCTGGCTCGCTCTTGAATACCAATATGGTCAGAGAAGCTTATGGCAAATTTTGGTCATCCGCAGATAAAGGAGCTGAAATTATCTACGACTTAGCTTTAGTTATAAAGTCTGAAGAGATTAATGGCCAGTACTTTGATAATGACAGTGGAAAATTTGGGCCTGCACATTCAGATGCCTATGATCTGAATCTAATCAATGCCCTCATAAAGAAAACAAAAGAGGAGCTGAGTTAGATAGTTGACTTTACCACAGCATCATCACATAGAGTTGTACCCACAAAAAAAAGTCTCTGCAGCAAGCTGCAAAGACTTTGGGGTATATTCAATCTCTTCTTTTAGTTCTTTTTTACAAACCGCTGTACGGTAGTCTCATAGCCATTATCAAAATGTAATAGATAGATACCATCATTCAGACCTGCTGTATTTATCACCACTTGTCTATCGCCTGCATTGAGACTCTGCTGATTCACTACCTTACCCGTCACATCTATAATTCTAATGTTGCTCTGATCAGTAAATGACTTAGAGCTCATAAAATTCAATACCTGGGAAGAAGGATTAGGATAGATCTCTACATTTAAGTCTGCTACCATATCCTGGTGGAAAAGAGGATCTTCTAGAGGCGGCAATAATTTTCCTATTACTATCCCTCCTGAAGACTTGGACGCTGTCGTAAATTCTTTAGAGCTAGACCATTCTGTCCATGAATTTATTACACATTCATGCGCAGTCTGAAACTCATAAGTTGTACCCGGCTGCAAATTAGTTAAGTACCTATAGTACAAGGTAGAGACAGTCGTATTGTTCCATGTATTACTCCCTTGTGCTCTATATCGAAATTGATTAGCAACCTGGCCATAAGGCTGAGGGGTATAGATGTAGGCATTATTAGTAGTGACCGCATTAAAATATTGTCGGTCTCCAATGATAGGATCACATTCCGCAGCTGCACCACCTAAAGTTCTAAAGGTGTGAGAGAATGACCAATCTGTCCATGTCGTCCCGCTACAATTATGTCTTACTTGGAATTCATAGTCTGTACCTGGACTAAGACCAGTCAGATATCTGTAGTAATTATTTGTCGTGGTGGTTGTAGACCATGCTGTCGTGCCTATCGCTCTATATCGGAACTCGTTATCTACTCTCCCATAAGGCTGAGAGGTGTAGATATAACTCTTCGTCTCTGAGGTGCTACTTGTAAATAACTGTACACCAAAATCATCAACACAACCTATCTCAGAGGCTACAGTTGTAAAAAACTTTGAATTACTGAACGGCGTAAATTCTCCTTGATCACATTCATTTCTTACTTGGAACTCATAATCAGTACCTGGCTCCAGATTACTTAAGAATCTATAATAGCTCGTAGTGATATCACTATAATTCCAAATCAATGATCCTACAAATCTATGTCTGAACTGTACCATCTTATCGTTACCATAAGGTCTAGAGGTATAAACATAAGCAGTGGTCTCTGTGATACTACTTGTCGTAGTATTAGGAGCCACAAGATTATCACAAGGACTGCTGTTAGGATCTACTAAAGTTCTGAATGTCTGTGACTCTGTATAGGCAGACCAGTTGCCATCACAACACTGTTTTCTAACTTGAAATTCGTATTCTGTGTCTGGCTCCAATTGCATGGTTCCAGAAACATAACTGGACAGTGGATTGAGTACTACCCAATCAGCTGTACCCACTTCTCTATATCTAAAGTTAACCACTTGCGTATACTGTGGTACGTAGTCTGTATTGAGATTAGCTCTGAAAGGTGTCACCTGTGTAGTATAGAGGCTTTTGGGAGCACCACACATATTTTCTGCCGGGAATACATTGTGCACAACATATCTCTCCCAGTAATAGGTAATAGGTCTTATTCCAGAAGAAAAAGGAATGGGTGCCCATGATCCGTTAGAATCTAGGAACCAACCATTATTATCACCACCCCAGCCCCAATTAAAGTGAAAATACTCTTCTGGCTGATTAGGGTCTGGATCTAAGAAATAGCCATATCCATCTGCTACCCAGGCATGTGCACCTTCAAAGACGCCGTTACTGTAAGCCTCTCCTGTCAGTAGTACTGGTCTTCCTTGATTCAGATCAGCGATGGCCACTCTTGCAAAGTCTCCATCGGCATCGTAAAACCAATTAGCCGACTCATCATAGTTCCAGAAATTAACTAAAGCGTCTCTTATATAACTCACAAAAGTGGACGTATAGGTAATACTGTATTCTGTATTCGTAGATACACCGATATGGTAGATAAATTCTGCTACATCATTATTCTCTTCACTTAATGAATCTGGCATATTAGTCCAGTTATAGTCTCTACAGAAATCCGCAGTTAGGGTGCCGTACTGAGGATCTTCATAAGTATTCTGACCATTACCCCTTGGAGGATAGTTATGATACTTTACAAGTTGTGCCAGAGCTATTGGAGCACAACCACAATAGGTTCTTCCATTGATTGCTTCTGGATCAGCATCTGCAGGTGTAAATGAATTATAGAATTCACCTTGATTCCACGTAGTGGTGGTTAGTGGTGCTACAACCATTCCTTCTGGATCCATCTTACCAGAAAAACTTTCTACAGTAGCATTATTTAGGTACTCCCATTCATTGATAATATGAGGAGCGGGCTTATAATCATTCTTTCTTATATACTCTATGTGCTGCTCATGCTGGACGAGGGTACCGAAGATAGGCCCCATCATTTCTTCATTATCTATATGCATGATACTCTCATCAGAGAACGCTAAGATGGGATTGTATTCATCTTCTGCTGAAACTACCACAAAACCCTTCGGCTCTACATTAAAGATGTAGTAGGCTGGCGCTCCTTCTACCATCTGCGTATGTACATTTGTCATCTTTATCTCCGCCGCACTTTTAAATTTTTGCATGGACTTCATTGCAAATGTAGTCTTAGCTATGGCCTCTGCTTTTTCTAAAGGAACCTGAGTGGCCTGAACCTGAGTGGTCATTAGGGTGAAAAATGATAAAAGAACTGCAGCACAGTAAAATTGAATATTCTGATACATAGTTTACTTTGTTTATATAAATCTGGAATCTATACTTCTATACCTTCTTAATGTTCGGACAATATGAAAGGTTAGTAGGAACCTTATATTTTATGATTTCTATAAGCATTATGCGTACCTATTGTCATCCTTTCAAAGATATAGGATATCATAATGTGATACCCAAAGTGGTGCTATTATCATGCCTTTTCTATCTTTTGAAGGACAAAAAAGGGCAATTAACCTATGATTGTGAGCTTCTTAGGCCTTAGTGATGGCTATATTCAGTTTTACCTCACCGGGTAATTCTACTTCTACCCCATTTTCTGCAGTACCTACTTCCAAAGAATCGGCCAAGACTTCACTCTTGATATACTCTCCGAAATCACTGGTCGCCGCACTGATAGCTTCATGCTGATCTATGACAATATTGATTCTGTCTGTAACCTCTAGGTCTGAGTCCTTTCTGATATTCTGAATTCTATTGACTAGATCTCTAGCGATACCTTCAGAAATGAGTGCCTCTGTAAGACTGACATCTAGCGCTACTGTGATATCTCCATCCTGAGCAATCTGCCAGCCTGGAATTTCTTGAGCTGAAATTTCAAAGTCTTCAAAATTAAGTTCATAAGAAGTGCCAGGTGGAGAATAGGTGTCATCGCCAAGACTCTCAATCTTAGCGATTTCGGTTTCATCAAGATTAGAAATTATTGCGGCAACAGCTTTCATGTCCTTTCCTAATTTCTTACCAAGAGTCTTGAAGTTGGGTTTGATTTTCTTTTTGATAACTCCACTAGCATCAGTGAGGTATTCTATCTCCTTGACATTCACTTCTGCGAGCACTAGATTTTCTACTGCCTGTACTTGCTCTTTGAATCCTTCATCGAGGATAGGAATCAGCACTTTATTCAGTGGCTGACGTACTCTTAATTTTTCTGCTTGTCTCAGTGAAAGCACTAGAGAACAGATACGCTGTGCATAGTCCATTCGTTGTTCTAAACTAGCATCTCTTAGTTGCTCGTCCACAGATGGATAGAGCGCCAGGTGAACAGAATTCGTCTCTTCTTGACCAGTGGCTTCATTGAGATTCTTATACATCCAATCTGCAAAGAATGGAGAGATCGGTGCCATAATTTTAGAAATGGTCTTCAGACAAGTATATAGCGTCTGATACGCTGCTATCTTATCTGCATTATACTCCCCTCTCCAGAATCGTCTTCTGCATAATCTTACATACCAGTTACTCAAATGGGCATCTACAAAATGCTGAATTTTTCGAGCCGCTCTGGTAGGTTCATAATCTGCATAGTCCGCTTCTACATCTTTGATTAGTGTATTCAATAGAGAGATAATCCATCTATCTATTTCTGGTCTATGTTCTAGGCTGATTTCTTTTTCCGTATAATCAAATCCGTCAATATTGGCATACAGCGCAAAGAATGAATAGGTATTATACAAAGTGCCAAAGAACTTCCTCTTGACCTCTTCTATACCTGCGATATCAAACTTTAGATTATCCCATGGATTGGCATTGGCCATCATATACCACCTCGTGGCATCGGCACCATGCTTCTCTAGCGTCTCAAAAGGATCTACGGCATTGCCTAATCTCTTAGACATTTTCTGCCCATTCTTATCGAGGACCAGTCCATTAGATACAACATTCTTATAAGAGATCTTATCAAAGACCATCGTTGAAATAGCATGTAAAGTATAAAACCAACCTCTTGTCTGATCTACACCTTCGGCAATAAAATCTGCAGGGAAGTTTCTTTCGAAGACTTCTTTATTCTCAAAAGGATAATGCCATTGCGCATACGGCATAGATCCAGAATCAAACCATACATCTATCAGGTCCGCCTCTCTTTTCATAGCCTTACCAGAAGGCGCAACTAGAGTGACATCATCAATATAAGGTTTATGCAGATCTGCAGGCACTTTTTGCGAGAGGCCTAGAGCTTCATTAGCTTTTGCTATCTCGTTTGTCAGTTCTTCTATAGAGCTGATGCATATTTCTTCCTCTTTATCTTCTGTTCTCCAGATTGGTAGAGGGATACCCCAGAATCGTGATCTAGATAAGTTCCAGTCGAGCAGATTTTCCAACCACACCTGGAAACGACCTGTACCCGTATGTGCTGGCTTCCAATTGATAGACTTATTCAGCTCTGCCATGCGCTCTCGCATCTTAGCAGAACTTACAAACCAGCTATCCAGCGGGTAATACAAAATAGGCTTATCCGTTCTCCAGCAATGCGGATAACTGTGATCATACTTTTCTACTTTGAAGGCTTTATTCTCTTTCTTCAGCTTGACAGCTATTCTTAGGTCAGTAGATTCGAAACCGTCTGCTTTTCTTTCTTCGTCGCTATAATATTCTGCTCTGACATAGTCGCCACCAAAGTCTGCAACCTCTTCTACAAATTTTCCTTGACTGTCTACCAGCGGTACTAATTCCTTTCCTCTTCGGACTAAGATAGATGGGACATTATTCTGCATACAGACACGGTAATCATCTGATCCGAATACAGAAGCAGTATGTACGATACCTGTTCCATCTTCTGTAGAAACAAAATCTCCTAAGATCGCTCTGAAGGCATCTCCACTTTCCGGCTGCACATAAGGCAAGAGTTGCTGATAATGAACTCCTTCTAGTTCTGCCCCTTTCATCGTACTGACTACTTTCCACGGAATAATTTTTCCTGAAGGATCGTAATCTTCGAGAGCTATTTCTTTGCCTTCTTCCTTTAAGTACTTGCCCATAAGATCAGTAGCTAAGATTACCGTGATCGGCTCTTTAGTATAGGCATTAAAGGTCTGAACCAAGGAGTATTCTATCTTAGCACCTAGAGCTACTGCACAGTTAGAAGGCAGTGTCCAAGGTGTCGTCGTCCATGCAAGGAAATAAACGTCATTAGGATGTCCTTCGAAAAGGAAAGAAGATTTATCATTTTTCGTCACTTTAAACTGAGCCGTTACAGAAAGATCTTTGATATCCTTGTAGCAGCCTGGCATATTCAACTCATGCGAACTCAATCCCGTACCTGCTGCTGGAGAATAAGGCTGGACTGTATAGCCCTTATACATGAGATCTTTCTTATAGAGCTGCCCTAGCAACCACCATACTGATTCTATATAGTTATTATCAAAAGTGATATAGGGGTCATCGAGATCTACCCAGTATCCCATCTTTCGAGTGATATCATCCCATTGATCTTTGAACTGCATAACAGTGGTACGGCAAGCCTGATTGTACTCTTCTACGGTAATCTTGGTACCGATATCTTCTTTAGTGATCCCTAGCGTCTTCTCTACATTGAGCTCTATCGGCAAGCCATGCGTATCCCATCCTCCTTTTCTTTCTACTCGCTGACCTTTCATCGTATGGAATCTACAGAAGAGATCTTTTACTGTCCTCGCCATAACATGATGTATGCCGGGCTTACCATTGGCAGAAGGAGGCCCTTCATAGAAGACATAGGTATTATCCTTAGGTCTCTGTTCTATACTTTGCTCGAAGATTTTATGCTCCGTCCAAAAGGACAAAATTTCTTTATCTATACTCGGAAGATCTAATCCCTTGAACTCTCTGTACTTTGCCATTTGGACTTTTTAATGAAATGAGCAGCAAAAGTAAGAACCTTCTAGTAAATACGGAGAAATAGATAGTCTGAGATACCTTCAAAAAAGTTATTATATTTATACCTAAGAATCTTAGGTAAGTGAACAAAAAACTATATAGAGGCAGTCTAGAGACCATAATACTGAAGCTACTGGCTGATAATAAAGAGATGTATGGCTATGAGATTACACAGGTCGTCAAGGAAATGACCTCAGGTACCTTAGAACTAACTGAAGGTGCCTTATATCCTGCTCTCCACAAGTTAGAAGGCAAAGGCATACTTTCCACAGAAACAAAAAACATAGGCAACAGATATAGAAAGTACTACTCTCTCACCAAGCAAGGCAAACAACAAGTGCCTATAATCATTGAAGAAATGGAGAATTATCTGAAGACCATCCAAATCATTCTAAATCCTAAAACAGCTTAATCATGAATGACAACTTCCAATTATCAAAAGATCAGATTGATAAACTATTTGATTTTACTAGAAAAAAATATGTCAAGTATGAAGATGTACGGTTTGAAATAGTAGATCATCTAGCCCCTGATATCGAGAATCAAATGAGGACAGAGGAGAGCATATCCTTTGAAGGGGCCTTGAAAAAGGTCTATAATAAATTTCCTGTAACGGGCTTTGCGCAGATGATAACAGCTAAGGAAAATGCACTAAAGAAAATATGGCGCAAAAAAGTTCTTTCTATTTTCCTTGAATATTTTCAGCTGCCTAAAATCATATTAACTGCTCTAATTTTTCCATATTTCTATTGGGTGCAGAAGCAAGTTAGCAGTATGAATTATTCTTCGTTGTGGCATTTTATAATGGCTTTCAGTCCATTTGTAGTGTTGTTTGTTTTAATCAAGCTGCGGGGAGAAAACCTAACAAATAATAAGCTGCAAGAAAAGAAGTTTCTCTTCATTAAAGTGCTGCATTCCATTATCGGTAAAATTTCTATCGCTGCTACCTTTATTCCTATAGTGATTCTTGATCCACCTGAAAGCCATAGAGGTTTAGTACTTTCTTCATTGCTGCTCTCTATAGGCATCATTCTGTATGTAGCTATCCTGAATGGAGATTTTCATAGATTAATAACTGAGGCATTCAACAAAGAATACAGCCATCTACAGCAAGAATTTAACTTAGTTAACTACGCCTAGGTGGACTTATGAATGATAACTTCTTATTATCGAAAGATCAGATTCAAAAACTATTTGATTTTACTAGAAAGAAATATGTCAAGTATGAGGATGTGAGAATAGAGCTTGTAGATCATTTGGCTTCAGACATCGAAGATCAGGTAACTGCTGATCCAAAATTGAGCTTTGACACCGCTCTTAAGAACAGCTATAGAAAGTTTCCTATAACTGGTTTTACAGAATTTACTGCGGCTAAGGAATCTGGACTTAGAAGACATTGGATGAGAAAAATTCTATCTCTCTTTATCAGCTATTTTACACTTCCTAGGATACTGTTGACCTCTATTATAGCCCTCTTTTTTTATGTGGCTTGTTTAATCTTTCCTGAAGTTGCCATCCACAAAGTATTAGTCGTCCTACTCTATGGAGGATTGGCTATCTATTACGTAGCTGAATTGTTAGGACTAAAGGAGAGAAAATTGACAGACAGTGGGGCCTTATGGAAAAAAGGTGAAAAGTATCTGTTTATAAATATTTATGTCAGTCTCATAAGTTCTGGAGGTACTGGAGCGATATTCCTACTGTATTTTATTGTCGATCGTCCCACTATGTCTGGTATAGGCCTATACCTTTATATTGGTCTACTTTCTCTCATGACTATTTATACTATTGCCTTGGTCAGTGGTCAGTTCAGTGAGCTATTAGTAAAAGAAATGAGGACTAAGTACCAGCATCTCAATTTGGAGCTGGAAGATTTTGAACTTGCTTAGTTAGCGATCACTTGATATGGATTACTTTGATAAATTGGATGGAAAAACTAGTTAATTGAGGCTTATCTTCAGTTCAAGATTTCCTCCTAATCCAAACTCCACGATTTTTTTCAAAGTTGAGATTCTCACCTCCTTTATATTGTTTTCTATTTTTGATATATAAGACTTAGTGGTACCCACTTTGTCCGCAAGTTCTTGCTGTGTTAGTCCAGATTTGATTCTTGCCTCACGTATCATAAAACCAAGTTTGAAATCTTCATACCCTTTTTCAAACTCATCTCTTTTCTTTGTACCTCTTTTGCCGTAGTATTTCTCCTTAAGTTGATCAAGGCTTTTAGTGTTCGGACTTTTCTTGTTCATATTCTTCTCTAATTTTCTGCTCTGATTATTTCTGATTTCGGTGTTTTTTGGGTCTTCTTTTGGAAGCCATTTATCGTCAGGACCAAATTGTCATTATCAAAAAAGGCCATTATTCTAAAGATATTGGACCCGAGTTTGATTCTTACTTGGTAAATGCCGTCTTCTACATGTTTTAGGTAAGTTTTTGGTACTATTTCTATTTCTTCAATGAGCTGAAATGTCCAAATGACTTTGTCTCTTACTTTCTTAGTTGAGTATCAAGAAACTCTACAGTATAACCTTTGTAAGTCCGTATTGTCCTGAATTTGCCCACATACCAAATATAGTGCATGTTTCACTAAGGGCAACCTCGGATTGGTTGTATTAGAAGAACATGTATTAAATGTGAATCTCTAAAGCTAACGAGACTCTAGCAGTTGGGGTTGAAATTCGATTATTGCACCTGAGGTGATTTTCCAGGACTATCTACTTCTTAAGCCCTATCTCTCTTAGTCTCTCGTCTAAGTACTCGCCAGCAGTCATATCCTCATAGGCTAGAGGTTTCTCATCTGTCACACAAGACTCTAGGCATTTTAGACTCATTTCACTTCGAGGATGAAGGAAAAAAGGAATACTTAGTCTCGGTACATGCCAGAGATGTTTTGGTGGATTGATCACTCTGTGAGTTGTTGACTTTAAGTAATTATTGGTATGTCGCTGGAGCATGTCTCCGACATTGATGACGATTTCGTTTTCTTCTGGAGTGATATCTAGCCATTCTCCTTCAGCATTGAGTAATTGTAGTCCCCCGGCCGAAGCTCCTACTAGTAGCGTAATGAGGTTTATATCTTCATGTTGCTCTGATCTGATTGCCGATTTTGGCTCAGAGGTAATCGGCGGATAATGAATGGCTCTGAGGATAGAATTCCCCTCATCAATATATTCATCAAAATAATTCTCTGGAAGATCGAGATATAAGGCGATAGCTCTCAGCAAATGTGCTCCTGAGGTCTCGAAAGCTTTATAGAGTCGCTCTGATAATTCGCTGAACTCCGGAACAGCATCTACCCAGACATTATCAGGATATTCCTCTTTTCGAGGATGATCGGCAGCTACATACTGACCAATCTGAAAGAATTCCTTCAAATCGGCGACTTTAGAATGCTTAGCATGCTCAGTGCCAAAGGCCGTATAGCCTCTCTGACCTGCCGATCCTTCTAACAAATAGGAGGTTTTCTGGTCTTTGGGTAGTGAAAAAAATCGTTTTGAGGCATCATAGAAGTTATCTACAAGATCTTTAGGCACACCATGATTTACAACACCGACAAATCCTACTTCATGAAAGGCTTTCCCTAATTGCTGTACGAATTCTTTTCTTTGATCAGAGTCCCCATTTACAAAGGCATTTAAATCTACGACAGGTATTGTACGCTTGCTCATCTTACTATGATTTTCATTCAAAATTAGAACATCTTTGAACTATAAATATTCCTATATATTTAGACTATGGTGTTTTGGCACTAAAAAAGAGGATAATTACCGATTTTGGCAGTACAGTGTTAATATTTTGATCGTTTCAATAAGGGTAGTCGACCTTTTTTAGTGTCCTATTAATTATAACCCAACTCATTAAAAGGCGTATTTGTCTATGTATGCACCCGTGGTAACAAAGTTCAGCCAGTTATTGGTTGTTCTTCTTTGTTTATGTGGAACACTTTGTTCCCAGACCACACCTATTGCCTTCACAGACCGTACCAATCTCCTCCTTACAGATAATTTTAGTGGCTTCTGCATGGGTATTGCAGATATGAATGCTGATGGCAAAGATGATATCGTCCGATATAATCTAGGCAGGGTACTCAATATAGAAGTACAAAGAGCTGCTAATCAGACCTTTAGACATATTGGAGGTAATCCCATATCTAACTTTCCAGAATGGAGTACCTGTATCGCTGATGTCGATAGAGATGGTTACAATGATATCCTAGTCGGTGGGAGCTATGACAATATCAAAATCCTCAGAAGCCAGCAAGGTGAGAGCTTTAATAGCACTAATCTACCCAATTCATCCATATTCCTACAGGGTTCCAATTTTATAGACCTCAATAATGACGGCTGGTTGGATGTTTTTGCTTGTCATGATGATGGAGACAATAGAGAATACCTCAATGATGGCTCTGGCTCATTCAGCTACGAACCTAGATTCCTAAATACGACAACCTTTCCATCTAGTGATAATTCTGGCAACTATGCCAGTATCTGGACAGACTATGATAATGATGGCGATCAAGATCTATACATTTCTAAATGTAGAGCCGGAGTATCTAGCTCTGCAGATCCAAGAAGACTGAATGCTTTCTACGAAAATGATGGTCAGAACAACTTTACAGAAATAGCTGCTAGCATAGGTCTCAAAATAGGGGCTCAAACCTGGCTCACTGATTTTGCAGATATAGACAACGATGGCGATATGGATGCCTTCGTTCTCAATCACTATGATGATTGCCAGCTTCTGCTCAATGATGGTAGAGGAAACTATACTGATATAACAGCCACGTCTGGTTTCTTACCGACCTTAGGTGCTGATTCTGGAGTGCTCGGCTTTCAAGGCATCTTTAGAGATTTTAATAATGATGGCTATGTCGATCTTCTATTTGCAGGGTCTAAACACTTTCTGTTTTATAACAATGGAGACAGAACCTTCAGTGCTGCATCTCCTTTCAACGCGGAACAGATTCAATCCTTTGCCATCGGTGATCTTAATCATGACGGCTTCTTAGATGTATATACAGGCTATTCTGAATTCTCAGTTCCCAGTAGTACTCCAGATGCTTTATTTATAAACCAAGGCAACAACAATAATTTTATAGCCGTCACCCTAGAGGGCATAGAAAGCAACATTAATGGCATAGGCGCACGTGTATCGGTATATGACAACTCTGGAATGCAAATCCGTGAAGTCCGATCAGGAGAAGGCTATGGCATAATGAATACTCTTACACAACACTTTGGTATAGGTAATTCTACCTCTGTATCTCGTATAGTTATAGACTGGCCTTCTGGTATCAGTCAGACTATCACCAATCCAGCCATCAATCAATTTCACTATATAAAGGAGCAACTTAGTTGTGCAGGTCAGGCCTGTAACGATGGTGATCCATGCACTACAAATGATATTACCGATGACTATTGTAACTGCACAGGCACCCTAGTAGATAGTGATAATGACGGTGTCTGTGATAGCCAAGACCTTTGTCCTGGATACAATGACAATGTAGATACAGATAACGACGGCATCCCTAATGGCTGTGACAACTGCCCTTCATTAAATAACAACCTAATAGGTCGACCATGTGATGACAATAATCCTTGTACTACAGGAGAGACCTATGATAATAATTGCAATTGCTCTGGAGGAACTGTACTGGATTCTGATAATGATGGAGTCTGTGATGCCCAAGACCGATGCCCAGGATATAATGACTTTGCAGATACGGATAATGATGGCACACCTGATGGTTGCGATTCCTGCCCTAATCTTAATGATAACATAATAGGCACAAGCTGTAATGACGGTAACCCCTGTACAGTAGGAGAAACTTATGACTCAGATTGTGGATGTTCAGGAGGCCAATATGTAGACAATGATAATGACGGATACTGTATAGGGGAAGACACAAATGACAATGACCCTTGCATTCCTAACAACACTGCTGGTCCCTGTGGATATGTCGGACAGACAACCTTAGATTGTACACAGCTGGATTATACAAGTTTTGAAGATGGCTACATGGGTATCTGGCAAGATGGAGGTAGTCAAGCCAATATACTTTTAGATTCACAGTTTGCCTCTAGTGGTAGTTACACTTTCTACATACAGGGTAATGGTGGCACTAACTCCTCTATTTCTACGACGTCGCAAGACCTAAGCACCTACGATGCTTTACAATTGAAATTCGTGCTATTCCCTTTCTCTATGGAGACAGGTGATAAATTCCATATAGAAATCGCTACTAGTGGCAATTCATATACAATCTATAAGACGTTCAACACCAACACAGATTTTCAAAATCAACAATTCTACAGTGTTACGACGGACATCACAGGTATCTCTCTGAGTGCTACGACCAAAATTAGATTCAGAACAGAAACAAATGAACTGGGTGACTATATCATGCTAGATGAGTTGACCTTACTAGGTTGCAAGAATACAAACACAGGATCAGGTCCTACTGGGCCGAACTGTCCTGTAGGAGCACCCTGCGATGATGGTGACATATGTACGAGTGGAGAAACTTATGATAGCAATTGCAATTGTACTGGAGGTACTTATCTAGATAATGACAATGATGGTATCTGCAATGCGCAAGACTCCTGTCCTAACCTAAATAACAATCTGATAGGACAACCCTGTAATGACAATAATCCATGCACAACTGGCGAAACTTATGATGCCAATTGTGGTTGCTCTGGCGGTACTACCTCAGACAATGATGGTGATGGTTTTTGCAGTTCTGTAGACCCAGATGATAATGATCCTTGCATTCCTAACTCTAACTACGCTGGCTGTAACAATGGTTCATCTGATTATGATTGCAGTTTCCATAGCTATACTGATTTTGAAGATGGCTTGATGGGCCCATGGGTAGATGGTGGATCTTCTGCTAGAATAATAGCTGGTCCCGTGTATGCTAATTCCGGAAGTTCTAGTTTTTATATTCAGAGCAACAATGGATCACGATCTAGTCTCATTCTGCAAGCTCAAGAGTGGTCTGAGATCGATGCGATAAGATTAAGTTTCTCGGTACTACCCTACTCTGTAGAAACCGGTGATAAGTTCTTACTAGAAATAGCAACGAATGGCACATACGTCACTTATAAGACTTACCTCACTGGCTTAGAACTAACTAATAGTAGCAGAATGTTCGAGGACCTTATCATTGACGACATATCTTTCAGTAACTCTACCAGTCTGCGATTAAGATCTATTGCAAATTCCAACTCAGATTATTTCATCTTCGATGATATCAGTATAGAAACCTGTGGAGGTTCCAGTCCAACGACTAACTGTCCAGTAGGGCAACCGTGTAGTGACGGCGACCGTTGTACTATCGGTGAATATTTTGATAATAACTGTAATTGTATTGGGGGCACTTATGCAGACAGTGACAACGATGGTGTCTGTGACGCAGAAGATATCTGCCCGACTCTAGATGACAATCTAATAGGTCAGCCATGTAATGATGGCAATGCCTGTACCATAGGAGAAAGATATGATGACAATTGCAACTGCTCGGGTGGCAACTATATAGATGCTGACAATGATGGCTACTGCATCGGAGAAGATCAAAATGATAACGACCCATGTGTTCCGAATGCGAATGCGTCAGCCTGTAATCAGACGATAGCAGAAAACTGCTCTATTATAGATTCTACAAGTTTTGAAAATAATCATCTAGGCATCTGGAATGATGGTGGTGCTAATGCTCGTATCATAGGCAGTGTAAACTATGCCGGAACTGGCAGCTTTGCCATGTATATACAAGGCAATAATGGAGGCAGCTCCAGCATCTATACCAATGATATAGACCTAAGTCCATATACCGCTGTAAATATTAATTTCCACGTCTATGCCTTCTCCGTCGAGAGTGGAGATAAATTCTTCTTAGAATATAAAAACAGCAATGGTAATTATATCACTTTAAGAACTTTTGAGACTGGTGTACACATTACAAATGGAGACAGACTGAGGCAATCGATCTCCATAACTAATCTTAATTTCAATGCTAATTCTGCTTTTAGATTCAGAGCAGCCACTTCAGACCTTGGGGACTATTTTATAATTGATGATTTAGTGATAGAAGCTTGTAATGATCAGCCTGTAACAGGCTGTCAAGTTGGAACAGCATGCGATGATAATAATGACTGCTCAGTAGGAGAAACCTATGACAGCAATTGCAATTGTACTGGAGGAGTAGTTATAGATAACGACGGAGATGGCTTCTGTGCAGTATTTGATACTGATGACAATGACCCTTGCATACCGAATACCAATGGGCCAGGATGTAACACAGATCTAGATTGCAGCTTGGTCTCAGTAGTAGATTTTGAAGGTAATCAGCTAGGTATCTGGAATGACGGAGGCTCTGATGCAAGAATTCTGAACAGTTCTAATTTTGCTTTCAGTGGCAACTACACCTTCTACATTCACGGAGAAGGTGGACCTGAGTCAAGCTTATATTCTGACCCACTTAATTTTCAAGATTTTAATGCCTTGAAAATGAGCTTTAACCTGTTTGCCTATTCTGTAGAGGCTGGCGATAGATTCTTTATAGAAATCTCTAACGGAGGGCCTTATGCTACGTATAAGACCTATACCTTTGGAACTGACTTCGTAGACAATACTAGAAAAAACATCTCTCTAGATATCACTGGCATTAATCTTACGAGTACGACTTCTATAAGATTCAGAATGAGAGGCGTGAGTGATTCTAATTATGTCATGTTTGATGATATCTACTTAGAAGCGTGCACAGATAATCAGACTATAGAAGAGGATAATATTGAGACTAGAAATAATGGCAACAGACTTGTTCAAGGTTTTGATGACACAACCATCTATCCAAACCCTGCCACCGATCATGTAACTGTCGAGACCGCGATCAACGATGCTGAAAGAAAGAGGATTGATATTTTTGATCTGACTGGAAGATTAATCTCTTCTCAGATACTCACCGATGAAATCACCAAGATAGATCTAGAGTATCTTAGTGATGCTCAATTATTGCTCTTCAGAATAACCAATGAGTATTCTGCAGAAGTGCACTCACAGATTATTTTCAAAAACTAATTCCCTATTATTTTCTAGCTGGTTTATACCTTGATTTTTCAAGAATAACTTGGCTATCTTTCGCAGCTAGTAAATCTACCAGGCTGGTATCAGGATGCCTTCTTAGGTAGGCTTGTATAATTTTATAACCGATGTATATCCCAGTTCTTCCAGGAGCGACTTCAGGCATGCCCTTACTGTTAGGGGCTGGCTGTATATACTTTGCAGTTTTGAGATGACTTGCTTCATAGATAAGGTTTTGTTCTAGAAAATAATCCCACATCTGTAGCTCATTAGAGGAGACCCACTCCATCTGCTGAGGCGTATACTCCCATAAGATCGTGTCTTGAGTATGTGGTAGAATCTGCTCTAGAACATATTGCTTTTTACCATGATAGATGATTAGATCCAAGAATCTCTTGCCATTAGGCTCTCCTGCTAGATCCTCTATAATCATATCAGCTACTTTCTTGACCAGATGTTCTTTGTTATAACTTCTCGTAAGGTAATCTGAGAAAGCAGGATTGGCTGGATCTATTCTTTTGTACTCAAAATCACTGCCCAAGAAGAAATCTAAACCTACGCCTATCGCATCCTTATTATCTGCATCCTGAAAAATAAAAGTCTGATAAGAAAACTCTGAAAATAAGGTATAAATATTGGGCAGATTATAGCCTGGAAAATAATGCTTAACATACCGCAGCATCTGCTCTAAATCTTTCTCAATCTTAGCGGTAGATTTAAAACTATAGGCAATCGTATCTGCCAGGGTTTTGATTCTCTCATCTTCTATGAACATCGCAAGATTCGAGTAGAACTTCTTTTCATCATCCGTATATAGACCTATGAGTTGTTTGAAATAAAGATCCGTCATGTTAGGATATTTATTCAGCAACTTGAGGTAAGAAGCTTGTGGCTTTTTGCTATCTATACTAGCGAGACTCTGATCATATCTAATCAGATTAAGGTCGACCTCGATATCTGAGACATCAGGAATTTTCTTAGAGGCTTCTTGAGTACAAGATGACAAAATAAGACCCGCAAATAATATATAGAGAAGAGCAGTAGATAGACGCATGAAAATATTTTAAGAACTAAACGCTAAGGAGAGGCCTAGGATTATGAATGAATACTTAAGCTTGAAGCCAATGGTACAAAAATAGAAATCTAGGAGAAAAGAGAGGTAGGGGCATAAAAAAAAGTAGTGTCAACCACAACACTACTTTTTCATTCAAAAACCAACTAATCATTAATAATAAAACTGATTACTCTTGTTTATTTAAATCAGCTAGTAAGCGCTGATTGCATTCGGTTTCATTCTCATTGCACTTATAAGACAACAGAAAGTCATTTGCACCCCTACTTTTAGTCGCACATTTTACCAATTTAACTTATTAAAAGAAGTCATATATTTCATTGTCTATATGTAAGCTAGTGAATCACAGATCACTAACTTAAATCTAGCTAGAACTACCTAGCATACTCGATCTAGTGATACATTTATGAATTTATTGATAGAATTGAAATAAAACCTAGTCAAGCTAATTTGAAAAATAAATTATCACTAGAACTCATCGGATGGGTAATCACAGCAGTCATCATTGTACTGGTACTCTTACCTATCTACAGCAAAATAGGTGGGGCCTTCCCCTTCTATCTCCAGAACATCGCACTGATAGTCATTGCGGTGACTTTCTCTAGGTATATCTTTCTGCTGAAGCATCACTGGCCCTCTACGCATAAGTGGTATAAGGTTGCACTCATATTTATACCTATTCCGATCTTCCTCTATCTAGTAGGAATATTTTATGACTTCCAGGCCTTCAGCGATGAAAGAGGAATCACCTCTATTCTCACAGGTATGGGGCACGAAGAACAGATGAGTCTAGCAAAATATATCAGGACAGAAATGGTCTTATTCTGGTCTGCAGCTTTTCTGGCTAATGCCTATATGCCTATCAGAATGATTATATCTCTGTGGAGAAAAATAAACAAAGGGACACATTAATAAATAGTATTACTCATGGATAAAGTAAAAGCATTCAACGATTACCGAGCCAAAATGAATGACCGTATCATGCAAGAAGACAATAAAGTCTTAAAGCGGTTCTTCAGCCTAGATAATCAAGCCTATACAGAAGGCGCACTAGATCTCAAGACCAAAGAACTCTTAGGTCTTGTCGCTAGTATGGTCCTAAGATGCGATGATTGTATCAGCTATCACCTAGGTACTGCTCATGAGCTAGGGGTGACTACCAAAGAAGTCTTTGAAGTCTTTTCTATTGCCAATCTCATAGGCGGCAGTATCTGCATCCCTCACACCAGAAGAGCCGTCGAGTTTTGGGATGAGCTCCATGCTTCTGGCGAGAATCGCCAGAAAAATTCTGACTAAACGTCAGAATTTAATGGAGCGAACCTTGCCCTCAGGCAAGGATGGGTGGCCAAAAACCAAGATCAAGAAATGATGCCCCGTTTATAATAGATTCATGAGAATCGAAGGCAAGAGAGCGAACCTTGCCCTCAGGCAAGGATGGGCGGCCAAAAAACTAAGATCAAGAATGGATGCCCGCTTATAATAGATCATGAGAATCGAAGGCAAGAAAGCGAACCTTGCCCTCAGGCAAGGATGGGCGGCCAAAAAACTAAGATCAAGAATGGATGCCCGCTTATAATAGATCATGAGAATCGAAGGCAAAAGAGCGAACCTTGCCCTCAGGCAAGGATGGGTGGCCAAAAAACGAGATTCACCACCAATTCCAATTCTTATGCTACAATCTCAACAAACCATACGTTCTATAGGCAATCCCTGTATCTTTTTAAATTCATATTGTAAAAATATACTATATGTATTTTTTATACTTTTGCCGTTCAAACTATAGCTTTAAATGAGAAATAAAATAATTGTATCAGCCCTATTATTGATTAGCACTTTTCTAATGGGACAACAAGACCCACTACAGGTGAATATCAGCCACAACTTAGATGAAAACTCAGGAAACATTTTTGATGTAGAAGTCAGTGTCTCAAATTTTGAAAATCTCTTTTCCTTTCAATTATTTATGAAGTGGGATTCTACAAAATTTAGAATAGATGGAGTGCCCTTTATCAATGAAGACATCCCTGCCTTTGCTAGAGAGAACATCGTACTTCCTGCCCAGGATGAAAACCTTCCAACAAAAGGAAAAGTAAGAATGGTATGGTTCAGCGCAGGCACCTTCAGCTTACCAAATGAGACCATAATTGCAACCCTAAGATTCGAAGCTATAGGAGAACAGTGCGAAGAAAGCCAGTTCTTCTTTGAAGATATAGGAACAGAGGAAAGTGAAAAACTCTTAGCGTCAGTCCTATCAGGTGCAGACTTTGTAGATATCGGAGTAGAAACCACACCTATCAACATTCAGATTCCAGGGGTAAACTGTACCTCTTCGCTTACAGAAGTGATAGATCCAGCATCGATAAGAGTCTACCCTAACCCAATCATTGATTATATCAATATCGAGATGGATGCTAATACGCATAATAACAAACAACTGAGCATTTTTACTATAGCTGGAAAGTTGGTGGATAAGTACCCCCTTTTAGACAATGCTAACAAGATCGATTTATCAGGTCTTCAGGAAGGCACTTATCTGTATGAGATCAAAAATTCAGACAATATCTTGAAGCAGGGAAAAATCCTGAAGGTGAGATAAAATACAACAGTTCTAAAAAGAAGGCAAAAAGGCTATACAGTTATTCTGTGTAGCTTTTTTTTATTGGATACGACCAACTGGACTGCTCAATAGTACCTAGATTATATTTGGTCGTGTGAGTAAATACCGCTTATAAATCTTAATCTGCTCCGCTTTACGGTGTTATTATCAACTTAAGTGCTGATTTTTTGTTTGATTATTCTTAATGCAGACAATTGAGTCAGTCAAAATTGACTATTTTGACTCTATAAAATCGATCCATAAATGAGAAATTATCTACTGCTGCTAGTAAGCATCTTTACAGTAAACGCTTCGGCTCAGCTATCCAACGAGCTAAAACTCAAAAACAACCATTTTACTCCCGAAAACAATCTCGAAGAATATATTTCTTCAGTACAATTAGGCAAAAGGGATTTAGTCCAAGATAAGTACTACAAGATTATTCAGTTTGAGGAAATGCCTAGTAATAAAGAGCGACAAGCTCTGAAAGACTCTGGTATAGAATTGCTAAGCTATATCCCCAATAAAGCCTATGTAGCTTCGTTTCCAGTGGGATTCAATCCCGACTTACTGAAATCGCTCAGCATCAGATATATCCATAACCTAGATCCAAAACTAAAACTCTCTGACAAGATCCAAGCTAGAGATATTCCTTCATATGCTAAGGTGGGCAGAGATCATATAGAGGTGCTGATGATGTATCCAGAAGACATGGAACATGAAGAAGTCTTGGAACTAGCTGAAGCAGATGGGATAGAAGTGAGAGATCACAATGGAGAGAATAATTTCTTTTCAGCCTACATCGCTGAAGAAGCTATAGATATGATAGGAGACCTACCCTATGTACTATACGTAGAACTTAGGCCAGCTCCATCTGTACCTGATGATACTCCCGGCAGAGCCTTAATCAGAGCTAACATGATAGATTCTCCTAGTCCTATGGGAAGAAAATATGATGGAACTGGCGTAGCCGTCGTCTGTAGGGATGATGGTGAGGTCTTTGACCACGTAGATTTTCACGGGAGACTCTTCCAAGAATTTGTCGGTCCCGACAGAGGGAATCACGGTGATGGCGTCGCAGGTATCATGAGTGGTGCAGGCAATCGAGATCCTAGAAATAGAGGAATGGCAGCAGGATCAGATCTGTACGTACTAGATTATGTGAGTAACTTTCTAGACGAGACTATGTCTCTACACAATAACCAAAATGCCCTAGTCACCAATTCTTCCTACAGTGATGGATGTAATGCGGGGTATACTAATACCACTAGAATTGTAGATCAGCAATGTTATGACAACCCTACCCTCTTACATGTCTTCTCAGCAGGAAATAGCAATAATCAAGACTGCGACTATGGTGCTGGAAGTCAATGGGGAAATATCACTGGAGGGCATAAACAAGGAAAAAATGTCATCGCTACTGCCAATGTCACTAACAGGGGATTAATCGTAGAGAGCAGTAGTAGAGGACCCGCCTTTGATGGTCGTATTAAACCTGACCTCGCTTCTAATGGTTTCAGTCACTTGAGTACCGATGACTTCCATGGGTACAGACCTTTTGGTGGAACTTCTGGAGCAGCACCTGGGATCGCAGGCGTCACTGCAATGCTACACCAAGCATACAGAGAAACCAACAATGGAGAGATAGCTAATGGTGCCTTACTAAAAGCGATCATGCTCAACACTGCAGACGACCTAGGAAATAAAGGACCTGACTTTATATTTGGCTGGGGAACAGCAAATGCTTTCAGAGCCGCACTGGCAGTAGAACAAGGCAATCATGAGTTACACGAAATAAATCAAGACGAGTCAGTCAGCCATACTATCTCAGTACCTGCAGGTGCTAGAGAAGTAAGAATTATGACCTACTGGGCAGACCCAGAAGCTTCAGTATTTACCGATAAGGCTTTAGTGAATGATATCGAAAGCTCAGTAGTAGCCCCTGATGGTTCTACACATCTACCCTGGGTACTACTCACCAACCCCATTCCAGAACTTCTAGCACTCCCTGCAGAAAGAGGAACAGATGACCTCAATAACGTGGAACAAGTGCTCATAGAGAATCCTGAAGCTGGAGAGTATACCCTAGACTTATTCGGTAGTGTTATCCCTAGTGGCACTCATAACTACTATATCACTTGGGAAATAAGAATGGATGAAGTGACTATGGTCTATCCTTACGGGGGAGAACAATTGAATAGTGGCAATGAAACTATCTATTGGGAATCTGGACCTAACGGTGACCCCCACACTATCTCCTTCTCTGATGACAGCGGTACTACATGGATAGAACTGGAGACAGTAGGAGCAACTGCACAATCAGCCATTATCAGCCTTCCTTCAGTTATCACGAATACCGCCCATATTAGAATAGAAAGAAGTGGCATAGAAACCATAAGCGAGCCCTTTACAATAGCCCCTATCCCCTCTAATCTTCAAATACTCGAGGTATGTGGTAATGATATGCTCGTCAAATGGGATGCAGTGACTGATGCCGTTAGTTATGACGTCTATACACTAGGACAGAAGTACATGGAAGTAGAACTAAACACTGTAAATACAGAAACAAGAATTCCTATTTCTAACCCCTTTGAAGAACAGTGGTTTGCAGTATCTGCTAACTTTGCCAATGATGTAAAAGGCAGACGATCGCTAGCCAGAAATCATGATGGAGAAAGTCTGGTCAATTGTAAGTTAGATTTTGACATGGCTATGGACAGACTGGATAATCCTAACGCTGGGCATCTCATTACTTGTAATTCTATTACTGATGAACCACTTACTGTCCAGGTCATTAATTCTGGGAATAATCCATTCGAAAATGTAACCATTAACTACCAACTAAATGATGGACCAGTTATCTCTGAAGTATATCCTACTACTATCGCTGTAAACGATACAGTCTCTTACACCTTCGATCAGCCTATTAATCTAGTAGAAAACGGTGACTATAGTATAAAAGCCTGGGTAGCACATCCCGAAGAGGAGTTATTCAGTAATGACACGATATTTATAGAGGGTCCAGTCTATGTAGACGCCGGTCAAAACCTTCCATTAGAAGAAAACTTTGGAGCTAGGACGATTCCTACTTTCTGGAGAACCGATAGTGAAGATAGAATCACATGGTCACCCCTAGCCGTAACTCAGAGAAATGGTTTTGTAGGTGGTACCTTGACTATGCCTTTTGAAAACTATCCGAATAATGCAGATTTAGATTATTTAAACTTGGTGCCTTTGGATTTATCAGCAGTGACTGGCACTACTATACTAGATTTTAATCTAGCCTACTCTTATAACAACATAGGTGATGATGGACTACTAGTAGAAGTCAGTACTGATTGCGGAACGACCTTCCAGGATACTCTATTCGAGAGATATGGTGGAGAGTTAGCTACGAGCTTTACAACTTTCGAATTTCCTGAAAATACCTATCACTGGACTCAGCATTCCATAGATTTATCCCAGTATAATGGACTGAACAAAGTCTTAATTAGATTTACTGGGGTTAATGATAGTGGCTCTAATCTATACCTTGATAATATAAACGTCAGCGAAACTCAACTTTCAGAACCTACCTGCGATCTATCCGTTAATCGGTCGGAAGTATGCAAGCTCAGACCGGTGATTCTTACTGGCATGGGAGATGGAGGACTGTTGGACTACAGCTGGGAATTTGGTCTAGGAGGCCTGCCAGCTACTTCTGATCAGGCTGGACCTCATGAGTTGTCTTACATCATAGCTGGAACTAAAACGATAACACTTACTGTCAATAACGCTTTGGGCAGCTGTACCACTACTCAAAACATAGAAGTAATAGACGTTCCTAGTGGAGGATGGAATTTTGAAGAAATTGGCTCAGGAGAAGTACAGTTTAATTCCAACTTTACAAATGCGACTCTATATCAATGGGATTTTGGAGATGGCGACATTGGCTTCGGAGCAGAGCCTAGGCATGCTTATAGTAGTCCAGGTGAATACGAAGTGTCTTTACGTGTAAGTAATATGTGTGGCCAAAAAGTTCTCGCTAGCACAATTACAGTGATGACCAGTAGTATCAACGAATTAGACAACAAACTTTCAGCATCCATTGCCCCAAATCCTAATCAAGGAAACTTCCTCATCAATCTAGAAGGAGAAATCCGAGGAGAAGTAAAGCTGAATGTCATTAATACTAGCGGGCAGGTAGTGGATACAAGAGTTATAACTCTTACACAAGCTAATACTAGAGTAGCCTATCAAAATGAAGGCTTGAATGCCGGCATCTATTATCTAGAATTCGCGAATGCTTTAGGTCATAAAACCATCAAGATGGTGGTGATGGATTAGTGCAGTTGTGGTTTTACACTTGGCAAAAGACAGAAAACAAAAAAAAGGAGGTGAACATTCACCTCCTTTTCTATTTCTTATTTTCTTAGTCACTACCCTATCTTCCGCATCCTCAAACTCTCTGGTGTCACCTCCAGATACTCATCCTCACGGATATATTCCATGGCCTCTTCTAGAGAGTGGACAATCTTCGGCGCAAGCTTGGCAGCATCATCGGCACCAGAGCTACGCATATTGGTTAGCTTCTTTCCTTTGATCACGTTTACTTCCATATCTCCTTCTCGGCTGTTCTCTCCGATCACTTGACCGACATAGACACTGTCTCCAGGTTCTACAAAGAACTTTCCTCTATCCTGTAACCTATCCAAGGCAAAAGCTAAAGCTTGACCTTGCATACCAGATACGATAGATCCCTTAATTCTAGAAGGTATATCTCCTTTATGTGGTTCGTAAGCAATGAATCTGTGGGTCATAATCGCTTGACCTGAAGTGGCAGTCAGCATATTATTTCTGAGTCCGATAAGTCCTCTTGATGGAATACTAAATTCTAGGTGCTGAAGATCTCCTTTTGGCTCCATGATCGTCAGCTGTCCTTTTCTCTGAGTGACTAACTCTATCGCTTTTCCAGAAAACTCTTCTGGCACATCTATAACAAGAGATTCTATAGGCTCACAATTCTTACCATCTATCTCTCTGAATATTACTTCTGGCTTACCCACTTGCAACTCATAGCCTTCTCTACGCATGGTCTCTATAAGTACAGACAAGTGCAATACCCCTCTACCATATACGTTAAATTTATCCTCAGTCGCTGTATCCTCTACTCTTAGTGCTAGATTCTTTTCAGTCTCTTTGTAGAGTCTATCTCTAAGGTGACGAGAAGTAACAAACTTTCCTTCCTTACCGAAGAAAGGAGAATTATTAATCGTAAAGAGCATACTCATCGTCGGCTCATCTACTTTAAGGTGTGGTAGTGCTTCAGGGTTCTCTACATCAGCTATCGTATCTCCGATATCAAAACCTTCGATACCGACTATCGCACAGATATCTCCACTTCTTGCAGTCTCTACTTTTCTCTTCCCTAATCCTTCGAAAACGAAAAGCTCTTTTATTCTCACCTTCTTCTGAACACCGTCTTTCTTACAGAGCATAAGATCTTGTCCTGTAGACAAATCTCCTCTGAATATTCTACCGATCGCTATCCTTCCTGTAAACTTTGAAAAGTCAAGAGAAGTAATCTGCATCTGTGGCGTTCCTTCTCTATAAGGCGCTTCTGGAATATTATCTACGACTGCTTGTAATAGTGGGACGATGTTATCCGTTTTCTTTTTCCAGTCGAAACTCATCCATCCAAATTTGGAAGAACCAAAGAGGGTGACAAAGTCCAACTGATCCTCAGTCGCATCTAAGTTAAACATGAGATCGAATACATCCCCTTGTACATCTTCTGGAGTACAGTTTTCTTTATCTACTTTATTGACAACGACTATAGGCTTGAGACCTAGTTCTATAGCTTTACCTAGAACAAATCTTGTCTGAGGCATCGGCCCTTCAAAGGCATCTACAAGTAGAAGTACTCCATCAGCCATTTTCAATACCCTCTCTACCTCTCCACCGAAATCGGCGTGACCAGGAGTATCTATAATGTTGATTTTTACGCCATTGAACATGGCTGCCACATTCTTAGAGACAATGGTGATACCCCGTTCTCTTTCCTGATCATTGTTATCGAGGATCAGTTCGCCCTTATCTTCTCTCTCTCCGAGTACATTACATTCGTGTATGATCTTATCTACCAAGGTAGTCTTACCGTGATCGACGTGGGCTATGATGGCTATATTTCTGATGGATTCCATAGTTATAATCTTTGCCTTTATTCAAAGAAGGCGCAAAGATGTATAAATTCTTGACAAGCTGCATTTTAGAGCCGTCTTTTGGATATTTTAAATCCATGTCCTTTATTTCTAAATTGAGCTAATATTGGCACTATTATTTCCAATTATCTGAATAACACAAACAGAAATTATGACAGATGCAGATATAGCGATGAATCACCAACTTGTTCACATACAAGAAATCGCTGATAAACTTAATATAGACCCCAAAGAACTAGAGCTATACGGAAAATATAAAGCGAAACTACCGCTGCATCTCATTGATGAAAAGAAAGTCAAAGCCTCTAAACTAGTATTGGTAACAGCCATCTCTCCTACCCCAGCTGGTGAAGGAAAAACAACGATGACCATAGGACTGGCGCAGGCCATGAATAAGCTAGGCCACCAGACTACAGCAGTACTTAGAGAGCCATCATTGGGACCAGTCTTTGGTATCAAAGGTGGTGCGACAGGAGGAGGTTACAGTCAAGTGCTGCCTATGGAGGATATCAATCTTCATTTTACAGGAGATTTTTCCGCAATCGAAAAAGCCAATAATCTACTAGCGGCGCTTATCGATAATAATATACAGAGCAAGACCGCTAGCATAGGCATAGATCCTCGGACTGTCACTTGGAAAAGGGTCATGGATATGAATGACCGCTCCCTGAGAAATATTATCATAGGCTTAGGCGGGACAGGTTCTGGGATACCTCGTGAGACTGGATTTGATATTACAGCCGCTTCGGAAATAATGGCTATACTCTGTCTATCTAAAGATTTCAGTGATCTCAAAACCAGACTGGGAAATATCTTCGTAGGATTTAAAAGAGATCGGACACCTGTCTATGCTAAAGACTTAGATGCACATGGTGCGATGACTGCCTTACTCAAAGATGCTATAAAACCTAACTTGGTCCAGACTATGGAAGCAACTCCAGCGATCATACATGGAGGACCTTTTGCCAATATTGCTCAGGGGACCAACTCTGTCATCGCAACCAAAATGGGCATGTCTCTGACTGACTATGTGATTACTGAGGCAGGCTTTGGTGCAGACTTAGGGGCAGAAAAATTTCTGGATATCAAATGTGTCAGTGCGGGCCTAGCGCCTCAGGCAGTCGTGGTCGTAGCGACCATTAGAGCTCTAAAGTATCATGGTGGTGCAGACCTTAAAGAATTAAAAACACCAAACGTCTCTGCTGTGCAAGAGGGATTAGTCAATATGGAAAAGCATCTGGAAAATGTACAGGAGTTCGGATTGGAGCCTGTAGTGGCCATAAATAGATTTGTATCCGACACAGATGAAGAAGTACAAGTAATTATAGATAGATGCAATGCCCTTGGTTACCGTGTATCTATATCCAACGCCTGGGAAAAAGGCGGAGAAGGTTCTCTAGGAATAGCAAAACATGTCGCAGAAGTAATAGAAGGAGGAAAGAGCACATTCAAACCTCTATATGACTGGAATAGTTCTGTAGAAGACAAAATACATACGATAGCCACCAAAGTATATGGCGCCGCAGAAGTCGATTATGCAGCACAAGCCAAAACGGATCTAAGAAAAATAAAAAAGTTAGGCTTAGAAAACCTTCCAGTCTGTATGGCGAAGACTCAAAAATCTTTCAGCGATAATCCGAAGTTGCTTGGAAGACCGACAGGTTTTACGATTACTGTAAGAGAAATAGAAATCGCTGCAGGCGCTGGTTTTCTAATTCCAATAACGGGTAAGATGATGCGTATGCCAGGACTACCTTCTGTTCCTGCTGCTAATCATATAGACATAGATACCGAAGGCAACATTACTGGTCTATTCTAAAAGAGATTCTAACCTAAAAAGAAAAAAACTGCATAGGAATTCGAAGGGTTGCAGCGACCACCTCGGACCTTCCTATGCAGCACCGATTTTGCTTATAACAATAACTCAGGCGATTCTAACAGCTCGAAAAACTTACTCAGCTTAGGTGTAATAATTATTTCTGTTCTCCTATTTTGCTTTCGTCCCAGTGAGGTATCATTCTCATTCCTTGGCAGGTACTCTCCTCTTCCAGCAGCAGTTAATCTTTCTGGATATACCTCATATTTTTCTGTTAGCACACGGACCACGGACGTAGCCCTTCTTACACTGAGGTCCCAGTTATCTTGATAGTGTCTATTGGAGATAGGCAAGTCATCAGTATGTCCCTGAACTAAAATATCTATATCACTGTGGTCATTAATAATTTTAGAAACTTTCTCTAGCACTGCATAAGCTTCCCTATTGATTTTAGAACTGGCTGTCTGGAACAGCAACTCTTCAGATAAAGACACATGCACAGCACTTCCCTTGACCTCTACCTGTATATCTTCATCATCGATATTATTGAGAGAACGCTTTAGATTATTGACTAGTGCAAAATTGATAGAATCTTTCTCTTGGATTTCATCCGTTAGGTCTGCGATGTAGGCTTGCTGCTCATTAATGGATACGAGAGATTCTTTGATGCTTTCTGCATCACTCTTGGTTACGACCGCCATATCTGCTAGTCTATCTAGTAGGCTGGAATTAGAATTCTGAAGGTATTCTATCTCAGCTTCTAGAAATTTAATCCTCGATTTCTGTTCCTTGCTACTGCATGATACTAAGCTCAGAATCGGTAGTATCAGAATAAGGTTTATCCACTTCATAGTACTAAGTTTTGTTTAGAGTAAAACCTAGTGCAGCTGAATTCTAGTACTTAGAATTAAGAAAATGGAGAATTACCACTATAGGAATCAGGGTAATTACTTAGGCTTCATTGCCCGCTTCGTCATTTAATCTGACGACTCTCACTATTGAGATCTTTGTCTCATCTACTTCTTCGATCTTGAAACAATAGTTGCCTAAAGTCACCTGCTCTCCTAGCTGAGGGATATCTTCTGAGGTCATCACAATATAACCTGACAAGGTCTGGTACTCCCCTTCAGGGATATCTAGCTCTGGGAATTTTTCATTGATATGATCTACTTCGAGTCTTCCTGAGAAGAGATACTCGTTATCATTAATCTTATGCATGACATGATCTTCTACATCATGCTCATCTTCTATCTCTCCGAAAATTTCTTCTAAGATATCTTCTAGGGTTATAATACCCGCTGTACCACCGAACTCATCTACAACACAGGCTATGGTAGATCCATCCTTGATAAACTGTGACATAAGTTCTTTCAGATTCATAACCTCTGGCACATAAAGGATATCCATGCAGGCTTTCTTCAGCGACTTAGGATCATCTAATAACTTCTGATGGTGAATGTAGCCTTCTATGTTATCCACATCTCCTTCGGCTACGACTATCCGTGAGAGTTTTGATTCTCTGAATAGCTCTATGAGATCTGAAATACTAGAGCTCTTATCTATCCATACGATCTCCGTACGAGGGACCATACAGTGGGAGACTTTGTTATGGCCTAAGGTCAGAGCATTAGTAAGGATATCTTTATCTATATCATCTTGGTCATCACTGAGACTGTCTGCTATATAATGTTCGAGATCTACTCTATTCAGGGCACTATCAGAGACGTCATTGGGCACAGCAATAAATCTACTCAGTAAAAAATTACTTAAGCCCGTCATGAAGTAGGTAGGCACGGCAAGTAATTTTTTAAAAAACACCAAAGGATACGCCAGTACGAAAAGCAACTTAGTCGAATACAAACTAAATAAAGTCTTCGGCAGAAACTCTCCGAAAATCAAGACGACTAAGGTGATGATTAGAGTATTGACTATCAGAGACAGAGGCCCAGCTCCTAATAATGGTTCAAAATAAGGCGTCAGCAACTTCGTCATGAAGTAGGTAAAAGCCACCAAAGCAATATTATTACCCACCAGCATAGTGCCAAGAAAGGCCTTAGGCTTATCATAGAACTGCGCTATTATATTACCTCTTCTAGTATTCTGCTCCTTTTTGACAGCTATTCCGAGCTTATTAGCAGATACAAACGCAATTTCAGACCCAGAAAAAAAGGCTGAAAGCAGTAAAAAAATAACTATTGCGACTATTAGTGATATCAAAGTCTAGATTCTTGGTAAAAATTAGAGACTAAAGATACTTATACTCTAGCTTTGTAGCAGATGGAAGTAGTAAAAACTGATATAAGAGCTCAAGACCCTGCAGAACTGCAGCGCATCATCATGGAAAAAGGATGGCCCCGCTATCGCTATGACCAAGTCGCTGAGTGGATATGGAAGAAGCAAAAGATTGACTTCCAACAAATGAAGAATCTTCCTAAAGACCTCATCTTATTCCTAGAAGAAAACTTTGTCTTCCATCCTGTAGTTATCGACAAAGTTCAGCACAGCAATGATGGCACCATAAAGAGCAGAATGAAACTCCACGATGATCATCTCATCGAATCTGTCCTGATTCCTGTACCCAAAGAAAACAGGTATACTGTCTGTGTCTCTTCCCAGGTTGGTTGCTCGCTCACCTGTAGCTTTTGTGCGACTGGCAAGATGAAGAGGATGCGAAATCTAACTGCAGCGGAAATATTTGACCAAATCGTACTGGTCAATCAACAATCCATGGAAAAATTCGAACATCCGCTCACAAATATTGTTTTTATGGGTATGGGAGAGCCACTTTTGAACTATAAAAACGTTCTTAAAAGTGTAGAACTCATAAGTTCTCCTAAAGGGCTGGGTATGTCTCCGAAGAGAATTACTGTAAGTACAGTAGGCATAGCCAAGATGATTAGAAAACTGGCAGATGATGGGGTGAAGTTCAATTTAGCGCTCTCCTTGCATGCAGCTGACGACAAGAAAAGAAGTAGCATCATGCCTATCAATGACCAGAATGATCTGGAGACCCTGATGGAAGCATTGGAATACTTTCATAGTCAAACAAAGAATAGAATCAGCTATGAATATATTGCTTTCAATGAGTTCAATGATTCCTTAAGTGATGCCAAGAACTTACTTAAGTACTGCAACAGGTTTCCTGTCCGAATTAATATTATTGAGTACAATAGTATTAGTGGCGCAGATTTTGAGAAGTCTAAGGTAGATAGACTAGATGTTTTTGCTAAGTACCTGATAAACAGAGGTATTATGGTAACAGTAAGAAGAAGTAGAGGTAAAGACATAGATGCAGCCTGTGGTCAACTAGCAAATAAGGGGTAAACCCTAGTTAAAGTCTGTTACACTAATATTTATCTTGTGACAAACAACCATTTTTACATGTTATACCCTACCAACCAAGTGAAATTTGCGCTCTGTCTAATCGGATTTCTAATCTTTGGAGGTCCCATAATTTATGCTCAAAACAAAGCCTTACAATCAGAACTCTCTGAAAAATTTGAAGACTACAAAGTTGTCTCGTTTGATTTCGATCAGTTTCTAGCAAAAAAGAATTCTAACAAAGCCAGTGATATCTTCACTATAAAAATCGACAAGTGGGATATTGATTTATATCAGCATGATCTTGTATCTAGTGACTATAGACTTAGAGTCGCCTACCCCGATGGCATAAGGGAAGAAAAAGTAGAAACAAATATTACCTACAGAGGATCGGTAAGAAAAACCGGCGAAGAAGTAGTCCTGACCATCACCGAAGATTTTGTATTCGGTACTATCATCGATGGTTCTAAAACTTTCTTCATAGAACCTGTCAGTTCTTATACTAAAGATCAGGCTTCCAATAAACATGTCATTTATGATGTCACTACGATCAACTTCGAAAGTGATCACAAGTGTGGTGTCGAAGATGTGATCAAGCAAAAAGACAAAATAGAACAAAGCCCCTCTAAATCAATGATGGGTTGTGTAGAAGTGGACCTAGGAGTAGCCTCGGATTACCTTTATTATCTTCAGCATAACTCTACAGTAAGAGGCGTAGTCGCTAAGACGCTAGCAGTGATGAATCTGGTAGATACTGATTATGACGATCCATTTAATGATGAAATCAGATTCAAAATTACGGATCAATTTATCTCCACCTGTAACAGTTGCGACCCCTGGACAGCATCCACAAATGCCAGCAATTTGCTTGCTAGCTTTAGAACTTGGGGCAATGGCTCTACTGGGTTCCCAACCAGCACAGACTTAGGTCAGTTATGGTCTGGAAGAGATTTTGATGGATCTACTATTGGACTTGCCTACTTAGGAGTTGTATGTGGTTCATCCAACTATCACATCCTAGAAAATTATGCACCACTAGGCTGGAATCTTAGAGTACTAACCTCTCATGAAATCGGTCACAACTTCGATTGCAACCACGATGGTGGTGGTGGATTTATAATGAGTCCATCAGTGAACAACACAACGACTTGGTCGACTACTACCATCAATGCTGTGAATGCGCATGTAAACTCTATCTCATGCTTAGGTAGCTGTTCTATTCATCTTACTTCTCAGAACAGTGCCACAACTTGGACTGCAAATGGGAGTAATACAGCAAGTATAACTTGGGATATAAACGGCTCTAGTAATCTAACGGGTTGTAGTAACGTAGATATATTGTTTTCAATAGACGGAGGCGGTACTTTTCCGTTCACTCTAGCAAGTAATACGTCTAATGATGGTAGTCACACAGTGACTATTCCAGACTACCCTTCTACAGAAGAAGGAAGAGTCAAAATAATGTGTACCAACAATGTGAATAATGACATTAACAACACCAACATTGAGCTCATCTCAGATTGTATTGCTTCTCCTAATTTCTTTATAAATAATAGTGGCTTAAATTATATGACAGGACAGACTATTGATCTCGATATAGATCATTATATCTCTCAGTCCTCATATAATGCTACTAGCTTTCCTAGCTCCTCTGCGATAGGCTATAATCAAAGCACGACTTCGACTAATTGTGCGACTTTGTCTTCAGCAGATTACGACACATACACTTTTACAGTGAGTGCGAGCGGCACCTATATCTTCCAACAGGCTCCAGCCTTTATAGGATACACTTTATACGATGGAACTTATAACTCGTCCAATCCTTGTAATGGCTATATAGCTTCATCATTGTCAGCATCAGGCAGTAGTATATCTGTATCTAGTGTAAACCTTTCAGGAACTTTTACAGCTGGAAATACCTACGAGATGCTTATCACCGATTATTTTGGAACTAATGAGACTGTTTCTTTTCTAGGAGCAGGTTTTGTAGGGACTAGTACTTTGCCTACTAATTATCAGTACACCTATGTCGCAGTAGATCAATCAAATGATCAAGTGGATATGGTCAGTAATGGCGCAGTGTTTACAGGTCTGGGTGCAGGCACTTATGACATCTATGGTGTCATGTATGAAAATGATGGTTCTAACTCAGTAGCTCCAGCAGATGTAGACCCAGCAAGCTTTGTAGGACAGACCCTCTCAGCGATTATAGCTACAGGCGATTGTCTATACTTCAGTGATAATTCTGAAGTACTAACTATAACTGGGACAAGCATGACCTGGTACGCTGATACTGACGGAGACAGCTTTGGAGATAATAACAATTCCACTACAGCGAGTTCTGCACCAGCTGGCTTCGTTGCGGATAATACAGATTGTGATGACACAAATGCCAATGTAAACCCTGGCGCTACAGAGATATGTAATGGTATCGATGATGACTGTGATGGTATGACAGATGAAGGTGTACAGAATACCTACTATGCAGATACAGATTCTGATGGCTTTGGAGATCCTGGCAATACTTCTATGGCTTGTACCGCCCCTGCTGGGTTTATAACTGATAACACTGACTGCGACGACACGGACAATACAGTATACCCAGGTGCGCCAGAATTATGTGATGGACAAGACAACAACTGTGACGGAATCTTACCTACGGACGAAATAGATAATGACTCGGATGGCTATGTGGAATGCACCTTTGATCCAGCAGTCTGGGAAGGTTCATCCAATGTCGTAGGTGGAGATGATTGTGATGATAATGATATAAATAATTACCCTGGCAACACTGAGGTATGTGATGGGCAGGACAACAACTGTGATGGCGTCATAGATGAAGGTGTCCAAAACACTTACTACGCAGATACAGATTCAGATGGTTTTGGAGATCCCGGCAATTCTACTATGGCTTGTACCGCCCCTGCTGGCTTCATAACTGACAACACTGACTGTGATGACACAGACAATACAATTTACCCAGGTGCGCCAGAATTATGTGATGGACAAGACAACAACTGTGACGGCACCTTACCTACAGACGAAATAGATAATGACTCGGATGGTTATGTGGAATGCAGCTTCAACCCAGCAGTCTGGCAGGGTTCATCAAATGTCGTTGGTGGAGATGATTGTAATGATACGGATGCCAACATCAATCCAGGCGCTGCGGAAATCTGTGGTGACAGCATAGATAATGATTGCGATGGACTCACTGACGAAGGTTGTGGTCCAGCGCCAGATTGTGATGGGGCTTACTTAGTTATAAATGTAATCACACAAGACACTTACAGGGCCTTTGTAAATATTGAATCCACAGCAACTGTAAATAGCACTGATGACATTCTATTTACAGCAGGATCAAGTATAGATTTACTTCCAGGTTTTGAAGTAGTCGTAGGTACTCAATTCGAAGCTAGAATAGAACCTTGTAGTAATTTTGCTCCGGGACCAGTTGTGTCTAACACTGGAGTGACCTCAGTTAACAATGAATTATTAGAATCATTTGCTGCAGACTCAGACATAAATGTTACGATAATAAATATCGATAATGTTACACAGGCAGGAGGCGTAATGAAAACTTCTGAAGTAGCTAACTTTCTTTCTAAGAATATGTACAAGCTCAGCAAAGGAACATACATGCTGATCGTCAATGATACTAACAAGGAAGTTATCCAAGATATACTAGTGATCAAATAACTAGGAGAGAAACTCTAATCGAAACCCTAAAGTTTGTAGGTCGGTCCAGAAGGTTGGATAAGATTTATTTACAACTTTAGGGTTTTCTATTTCTATAGGAGACCTTAAAGCAAGAGGTGCAAAAGCCATAGCCATTCGATGATCTTGATAGGTACTGAATGTAGGTGAAGTAATATTTAGTTCACCTTCCTGAAGGAATTCATAAGCGTCCTCTTTCAGTTCACTTAGTGTTACTCCTATTTTACTTAGCTCTTCTCTGAGTGCTGCTACCCTATCCGTTTCTTTTATCATTAAGGTCTTGAGTCCTCTATACTTAATGGACATATTCTTGGCTGCTGCGATGACAGCTATCGTCTGAGCAATATCAGGATGCGTGATAAAATCATGGGCCATATTCTTAGTAACAGAATTGGAAGAACTTATCTCTAATGCCCCATTATTAATGGAAGCTTTTACACCGAGCTGCTCACAGAAAGAAAGTATGGCGGCATCAGCCTGAAAGGAATCTGCATAGAAATTATTCAATGTAATCTCTGCCTCCCCTGCTATTGCTGCAATCGCAAAATGATAACTTGCAGAAGACCAGTCAGACTCTACCGTATAAGGTATAGAAGTATAGCTCTGTGGATTTATGGTGATCCTATTATTCTCAAATGTAGCTTCGACGCCAAATTTCTGCATCAACTGTAAAGTCATATCCAGATAAGGTTTAGAGACCAACTCTCCTTTTAGTTTTAAGATCAGGCCTTCCGAAAGACAAGGTCCTATCATACACAGAGCAGAAAGAAATTGTGAGCTTATGTCAGCTGCAATCTCAATAACATTGTTCTTTTGTACTAGTGCCCCACTAATCTTAAGTGGAGGGTAGCCCTCCTTTTCAAGGTATTCGATGTCAGCACCAATTTCTTTTAGAGCTTCTACCAGTGCTCCTATAGGTCTTTCTTTCATACGATCAGAACCTGTCAAAACCTGAGTCCCTTTCTGAAGACAGAGATAAGCCGTCATAAATCTAAAAGTAGTGCCGGCATGATGGGCATCTAAAACTTTTTCATTTGATCGGAGTAGAGAATCTAAAGTAACCGTATCGTCACTCTTAGATAAATTTTTAATTTCTGACGGAGTACTCGAAAGTGCATTAAGAATAAGTACCCTATTGGAGATACTCTTAGAGCCCGTAATCTTTATTGATGCCTTGATAGGGTCACCACTGTGACTGATGCGTACTCTGTCCATATCGCTATCTTAGGACCATCTAATAGTTATAACTTCTTCGGTGCCCTCTGCTAGACTTAGTCCTACGGGACAGTGATGTGCTGCTTTTTCTAAGACTTTCTTTTCACTAGTAGAATAGTCTCTGGCAGGCATAGTTATATTTATTTCTATTCGAGCTATTCTTCTTGGGTCAGAAGCCATCACCTTGGTTACTTCAGCGGCAGCTCCAGAAATATCTATATCCCTTTTATCAGCTGCTATTCCCATGATGGTCAAGATACAAGACGCAAGAGAAGTCGCTGCAAGATCTGTAGGAGAAAAGGCCTCACCCTTTCCATGATTATCCGTAGGTGCATCTGTAATAATAGAATTACCAGATTTAAGATGAACTGCTTCAGTTCTTAGTTTTCCTTTATATGTTACTTTCGATGTCATCTTCTGAGTTATTTGTGACTTTGTTTTCAGTAGCTTCTTTTCGTGCAGCATTCTCTTTGCGCTCCTCTCTTCTAGCGGTATCCGCTTGATCATAACGGGTAATAATATCTTTTACCAGCCTATGTCGTACTACATCTTCAGATGTAAGAAAAAGCTTAGCGATCCCATTGAGATCTCCTAGAATATTTAACGCTTTGTATAAGCCTGACTTTTGATTCCTTGGCAGATCTATCTGAGAGAGATCACCTGTAATGATACACTTAGCAGATGGGCCTAATCGAGTTAGAAACATTTTGATCTGGCCAGAGGTACAGTTTTGTGCTTCATCCAATATGATAAAAGCGTTATCCAATGTTCTACCTCTCATAAAGGCCAGCGGTGCTACTTCTATAATTCTATTCTGCATGAAATAATCCAACTTTTCACCTGGCAACATATCATCCAGAGAATCATAAAGTGGTCTTAGATAGGGATCTATTTTATCCTTAAGATCACCAGGGAGAAAACCCAAGCTCTCTCCTGCTTCTACCGCAGGTCTAGTCAAAATAATCTTACGGACCATTTTGGTTTTCAAAGCTCTTACCGCCAGAGCCACTGCCGTATAGGTCTTCCCCGTTCCTGCAGGCCCTATTGCAAAAAGCACATCATTAGACTCAGACAGATTGACCATCTTCTTCTGGTTTCTTGTTCTTGCCTTGATAGGTTTTGAATTCCTGCCAAATACGATGACATTATTACTTGTCTTTCCTTTGTCATCCTTTTCGTCTTCCTCTAACTCATAAGCGAGATTACCATTGAGTACATCTTTTACTTGCTGAATGGATAAGGTCTCATGCTTGCGCAATACCTTGACGAGTTGTTCTACTTTACTCTTTGCTTTTTGAGTATCTTTTTTTTCTCCGCTTAGTTTTAGATTCTCACCTCGGGAGATAATACTTACATCAGGAAAGGCTTTTTTTATAAGATTCAGTTTGGAGTTTTGTTCGCCATATAATTCTACGTGGTCTACTCCATTTATGGTAAGGATAATTTCGCTCAATCTATAGGATACTTTTCTTTCTATTAATCACAAGTCTTCTTACCAAAAATAACAGCTTTTTCACTAACTAGTTGTAAAGAAACAAAACTCCTATGTATGACAATTTACCTTAATATATATACCTCTCATTGAGCCTAAGTTAAAAAATGGTAGTAACTTTGCCGACATTACTGATTAGAAGGAAAGATGCAAATTAGAGCTGTTACCTTAATTTCAGATTTTGGTATCCAGGATCATTACACTGCACTACTTAAAGGTGCAATACTCTCACAACATAGTACTCTCCAGTTCATAGATGTGTCTCATCAGGTGGCTACTCATGATATTCGACAGGCCGCTTATTTTCTAAAAGCCATCTACCGACAATATCCCCCAGGCACTATTCATGTCACTGCAGTCAATAACTTTTACACAAAGAACTTTGAAATCATCTGCTTTGAACACAAGGAGCAATTTTTTATAGGTCCCAATAATGGTATTTTTTCCCTAGCCTTTGATAGCTTAGATGAAACAGCTATCTACAAGATTTTTCTTGATGAAGAAGCTCCCAGTCTATTCGAACTTATAGCTCATGGAGTAGGCTTGATATCCAAAGGGCTATCCATCACAGAAGTAGGTCCTCCGCTTAATTACTTTGACAAGAAACTGGATATCCAACCAGTAACTACAGATAATGAAGTCAGAGCAACTATCACACATATAGATAAGTATGAGAACGTCATTCTAAATGTGCACAAGGAATTTTTTGAGCACATTAGAAAGAATCGTCCAATAGAAATATACTTTAAGCATACCAATCCTGTGACGACCATTAGTGAGAACTATAGTGACGTCCCTATCGGAGAAGTGATGTGTCTGTTCAACTCTGTGAATTATCTGGAAATAGCGATTAATCTGGGACGTGCTGCATCTCAGCTGGACTTACAAAAGGATGAAACTATCCAAATCAAGTTTCTCTAAGCCACTTTTTCATTAACCTCTGGAAACGACTATTTTAACCAAGTCCTTTTCATTTATTCTGACGAAGTAGACCCCTGCAGGAAAACCAGAAACGTCTACCCTTTCAGAATATGTATCAAGCCCTGTTAGTTGGGCAACTTGATGACCATCCGAGGTTAATATTTTTATTGTTTTTAATGTCTCAGTCTTAGACTCAATAGTCACCCACTGTCCATTTACCGGATTAGGATACACTAAAAGATCAGATTCCATTTCCTCAATATCGATGGTCGCAGTGGTTGTGTCACAACCAATATCCCCGTAAATATTGACATTGGCGATACTGGTCCAGTTCGTCGAAGAGCTGTTCCCAATACCTACAAACTTTACATATCGACCCACACTGTTCTGCATGTCGAATCGTTGTTCTACCTCAGGCGAACCATTAGGATCTGAGGTAGCAGAATCTATTACAGTTCTAAAAGGTCCACCGACTTTGTTAGAAATAGCAATAGAGAAAGTAGTCGTTCTTTCATCCGCTTTCCAAAAATTGATTCCAATCTCCGTCATCAGATGACGACAACTCAAATCAAAAGTGATAGAGACCTCCTCCTCGTCGTCTGGATTACCTGTCCAGTAATTACTGAGGTCATCATTATAAGCGTTTTCATCTTTGATTTCTGGCTTATCCTCTTTCCCTAAACTAGTCGCGCCTACGATTTGAATTTCTGCAGGGATAAAAGTATTTAACTGTATGACCTCAACTGAACTCGATAAAGAGTTACCCCCTGCTACTTCATTGATAGTTATAGTGGCAGTTCTCTCTTCTCCAGTCGCATTCTCTGTAGTACTAGCTGTTATAGTCGTACTTCCTGACCCTTCCAAAATATCTAAGGTCAACCACGGAGCATCTACTGTCAAGATCCAATCGACATTAGCAACTACCTGAAAGGTCATCGTTTCCGCATAGCGTCCAAAGGTTAGCTGAGTAGGTGCACTCGCGAGAGTAGGTTCTGAGGTAGCGCCGAATCCTACTATAATACCGACATCAGAGGCCTTATATGGCAAGTTAGTCCCACCAGCTCCAAATTCTTCTGCACCTACATCAAAGGCCGCTTCTCGACTTCCGCCCAGTATATCTTCTGTCAAAAATGCATAACTGCCAATACCCCTATCTATAGCAGGCGCAGTACTCGCCAGTCTGAAGAAATCAAAATCCTCTTCCATATCCGTCAGTGCCATATCTGCAAGATTACCTTCTGAAATAGAATTACCTGTAGGCTCAGTGAGTATCTGATATTCATTGACACTAGAGTTGTACATGATATTATTAGCGACTACTAGATCTATGGGTTCTTGATTAAGATCACTGCTGACTTTAGTACCTACTCTGATGGCATAATCACAATTGACAATAGTATTATTAACTACTTGTGTATTCTTTACCTGATAGTATCCATTCAGTGCACTATTCTCACGACCATTAGAAACATTAATTCCGCCGGTAGCATTTGACGTAGAACCATCAGACTTCGTTGACTTAACGTCTTGAATGTAATTGTTATATATCTTATGGCCTTCTCCTATTACTCTGACGCCACCACTGAAAGTATTATTCTCTGCAAAGAAGTAGTTACCATATAC
>CAKZVK010000017.1 GCA_937921825.1 uncultured Saprospiraceae bacterium | reverse complement strand
AATCTCTAAAAAAAGATATTATTCTTTGTTTTTCATCTTTACTCTCATCTGTTAAGGAACTCTCTATAAAGTTCAACCCCTTTTTAGAATAATGCTTGATAACCTGCAAACCAAAATCCTCTTTACTCTGAAAATAGTAATAAAATGAACCTTTTGGAATATTTGCCTCTGTTAAAATCTTTTTTAAGCCAATATTATGATAACCATTTTTAAGAATTAAATCGGTACCTTTTTCCAAAATATAATTTATTTTTTCACTCTTCATTTTAAAATTAGACCAGTCGACTACAAAAATAATACTTTTTATTATACGCACAAAATAATTCTTACATTATCTTATTAAACCTACTAGTTCACCTTAACAACTGTCTAGTTTCCAGGGAGAAATACACTGTTCCACATCTAGGATTCGTCACTACAGAACCTACTTTATCTACAGTAAATAATTTTGATGTTATGGGTTGAGATAAGATAGGCCATTGTTTCCAATAGCAGTATTCCCCAATTCATACTGTCTGTGCTTCAACATCTACAGGAATACTTAAAGAGTATTTATGAAAACCAGAAGTTTTTGAAAAAATGAGGTGAGAAATACCACTTAGAATTTTTCACTAAAAAACCTCACTATAATAAATAATGAGGTTTTAGTTGTCGGGGCGGCAGGATTCGAACCTGCGACCCCCTGGTCCCAAACCAGGTGCGCTAACCGGGCTGCGCTACGCCCCGAAATATATCTTTATCTACATTTATCTATTCAATTTGACTTCAATAAATGTAGTGTTTAAATTCCTCACTTTGAGGTATTTGCGGTGGAGGAGGGATTCGAACCCCCGGTACCGATTTCTCAGTACGCTGATTTAGCAAACCAGTGGTTTCAGCCACTCACCCACTCCACCTTTGAAGCGGACGGCAAAGATATGATAATTAATAATTTCTGCACCAATAATTTAGGAGCCAATTTTGCCAAATTTCATTTTTAATAAACTACCCCTAAAAAGGCAGTTTTTAGTTCAAATACGGTCTAAAAACGGCTAATATCTTAATATCTTGTTATTCTGGAATTCTATTCTCCCCTTCATACGTTATCATATTATTAGGGTCTATAATGTACCCTCTAACCAAAACATGTAGCTATATGCCTAAAAAGATGAAAAAGAAAGGAAATCCATCGGTTCATGATGAACTCGCAGGTTTTGATATCAAAATCAACACTTTCGGAGAAATGCAGACTAATTTTGATATTGATAAGCTCAATGGTTTTCTTAATGAAAATGTAGAAGACAAAAAGCTTCAAAACCAATTAGATTCTACCGATGAGGAATAAGAGCTCATTCCTAATCGTGGTACAGTTTTAGTACATTTTACTTACATCCTTCGTTATCTGACCAGTGCATAAATATTGTACATATCTATTCCTTATCGTATCGGGTTTTTTACCCCTATCAGTGTACTGTGCAGCCGGTCAAGATACCATTCCCCCAGTTTTCACCCTATTACCTCAGGATCAACAAGTCTCTTGCGACGCAGACTATCAATTAGAATTTGATTTATGGTTCAGCGAACAGGCTTTTGCAGAGGCAGATTTTGGCGAAGCCCAGATATTTCCTACCCTCTCGCAGTCTGCAGCCCTTGCGGCATTAGATGCAGCACTTACAGAATGTAATAATACAGGAGGTCTTGAAATTGGATTTTTTGCAACAGATAGCTGTGGGAATAACAGTGACTCTACTTACCTAGCTACTTTTAGTATTGTAGATGTCAGCCCTCCAAGCATAACTACGCCTGCTCAAAGCGTATCCCTACTGTGCGATGGCACTACTTCCGACTCCTTACTGAATTGGATAAATGGGTATGGAGGGGCTATGGCTACAGATAATTGCGGAGATTCTATCTCGTGGACCAATTACTCTTGGATCGATAATCTTGGAAATAGTGGTTTTTCCAGTTTTACAGACACCACTAATATTGTTATTCGCCGAGACAGTTGTCAGTGGTCAATCTCTGTTTCCTTCTTTATATCAGATGACTGTGGGAATAACAATTTTACTGTTGCAGACTTTTCTATAATTGGTGATACGGAGCTGCCTGAGATAACTTTCAGTCCTGCTGATACAGTAGTAGGCTGTGCTAGTGTAATTCCTGACTTGGAACCAATCATTATAGATGGCTGTGATAATAACTTAGAGCTTGTCAGTATGACGAGTTCAACTCAAGGTATAGATTCATTAGACTGCACCTTTTATAATTATGAAGTAGTAAAAACTTGGCTAGCAGAAGATGTCTGTGGAAATAGTGTCGATACTTTTCAAACTATATCTATTAGAGATACCATAGCACCTTATATTACAGCAGAAACCAGCATTGCCGTCGACTGTGATACAGACCTTAATACTATTTCAGACTTTGCTTCAGCTGATGATGATTGCTCCGAAGCTACTCTAGAATATAGCGACAGAAACCTCTTCAACTCCGCCTGTCAAAATCAAATCGAAAGAACCTATTACGCTACAGACCTATGTGGCAACATTGATTCTTTTACTCAGATAATACAGGTACAAGATTTCAAGGGTCCTGAATTCATTACACTACCAAGGGATACAATAGTCAATTGCAACTCAAATAATATCAACAACATCTTTAATCAATGGCTAGCAAGCATCGGAGGTGGAGCTCTGGAGGATAATTGCAACACCTTTACAGTCAAAGGACTACCTGCTGGAGTATACGGAGATACAATGCAAATCAATACCACTGCTGCGCCTACCCCAATACTTAATGAATGCCTCAATATCTTTGGTGCTCTATCTACTCAGCAGATCAGCTTTGTGGCTTTCGATAATTGTGGCAATATTACACAGCGAGAAGCTTTGTTCTCGATTATAGACCCTACTCCTCCATTAATAAGTGCATGTCCAGATGATTTTGCACTTAATCTATCTAGCAATCAATGTACGGCAGAATTTGTAATCAATCTGCCAGAATTCAGTGACAACTGCCTTACTCAAGAAGAAGCAAAATGGCAGCTAAACCTAAACGGTATAAAGATATCTGACAATATTCAAAACGGAGAAATTCTTGCCTTGGAGGTCGGTGACAATCTACTAGAATATACAATTACCGACTGCGGAGGCAATAGTAGCAGTTGTATACAATCAATACAAGTCAGAGATACTGCTTCCCCACTTCTTGTCTGCCCCGAAAACCAGACTATTCAGGTCTCTAGTGATGAGTGCTCTGTAGAGTATAATAGTCCAGAGCTACTAACCTATCAGGACAACTGTATAGGAGTCATAAGCTACAGCGAAACCTTACCTTCAGCAGACGCCTTGCTTAACTTTAATTTCAATCCTTTTCAGAATCTATTCAAAGCGTCTGACTTTACTGTAGACTTCAAAGACATTCAACTTCCAGCTGACAACTTTCAAGTGCTACTGACAGCAGAGTACAAAGTGCAGCTTGGAAATGGTAGTCGTATAGATATAAGAGATGAATCGAATCGGACTCTAATAAGCATAGAGGACACCAACTGTACAGATGAAGTACAAACTGTAAATCTCAACTTACCGTCACTAAATTTATGGCTAGCAGATTCTGAAGTTAGATTTCTAGTGATAACTAATGCGGCTGGTACAGAAGGAACTCAGCCCTGTAATCCAGCCAGTATATCTGACAATGCAGGATCTGATGGGGAATCGTACATAAGATTAAATCTAAGCATCACAGAGGTAAATGTTCTGAAAGAAATCGAAGAAACAGCTACTGGCATTAGGGATACAATTATGGGAATCCTAGACCTTGCAGTAGGAGACTATATCGTGACCTATTCTGCCCAAGATGCTTCAGAAAACACTGGGACTTGTTCTACCTCCGTTACTGTAGTAGATAATATTACTCCATTTTTATTCTGTAATAATATCATCTATGAAATAGATCCATTGCTTGAGGATTTTTATCCCTTAGTAGAAGCGGATCTCAATTACATTACCAATGATAACTGCGGGATTAAAAATATAAACTTCGGTCCACGACAAATATTCTGCTCGGACCTGGGCTCAGATCTTAGATATACTATGCAGGTAGAAGATGTCAATGGCAACATCGCTGACTGCGAGGCTGAAATACAAATTATCCCACAAGAACTTAATCCAGAATTTCTAAGTGGACTTTGCTTTGATGACACCTTAAAACTGGTTTCTAACCTTCCGCCCAATATAGGCCTAGATGTGAAGTGGTCAGGACCTAATAACTTTTCATCCTCGGACCTCAATCCAGTACTAACCGGAATTACCGGTGCTTCCAGTGGTCTCTATTTTCTACAGGTCGTCAGTAGTGCAGGTTGTGAGTTTGCAGGGAATGTAGAGATAGACATCAATCAGTTTGACAGTCCAGAAATTTTTTCTAACCAAGCAGATATTTGTCTCGGAGAATCTGTTCTACTGAACACTAATAGCTTCACAGAAATAGTAGACTACTTTTGGTATGAAGGCCTCTCACCTAACGGCACCCTAGTGGGACAAACCTCAGGACCAAGTCTAAGCCTTACGCCTACACAAGGAAGTCATCTGTACTATGTAGAAGTAGAAGGCAACAACTGCAATTCTAGGCCCTCTAATACTCTAGAAGTCACTGTCACCGCTCCACCTGTAGCAGAAATATCAAATCCATTCTCTACGTTATGCAAAGGCGATGACCTTAATCTCATGACAGATATTATAGGCGTCGGCATAGAATATGAATGGACAGGCCCGAACAATTACAGCTCTAATGGTCGCTTCCCCGAAGTCATAACAGAGGTCACAGAAAACAACCAAGGCAATTACACTTTAGTCATAAAAGAAAACAACTGTGTCTCAGATACTGCAGTGGCCCAGGTATTCGTTTTTCCTAATCCTCCAAAACCAATCATAGAAGCAGAAACAATATTCTGCGAAGGTCAGACCGCTGTGCTTTCTGTTTCTAATGTTCCTGATGGTACACGATTTTCTTGGTTTAATGATGGTGTTTTCTTTAGTTCGGTTAATTCTAATAGTCTATTGATCCCTTCTATTTCTGCTGAGCAATCAGGCTTCTGGTCTGTCGTCGCAGAGGAAGGCTCTTGTATCTCTGATACTTCTGAGACTTTTTTGATTAATGTAGAATCCAGTCTGAATATAGGAGCTACGAACGATGGGCCTCATTGTGTAGGAGACAGTGTACTACTGACCTGTTCCTTTATACCTGGTGCCACCTACAATTGGGAAGATCCAAATGGTATTAATTTTCAAGGAAGAATAGTCTCTTCTCTAGCCACCGAAGGTGTCTATACTGTCACCATTACTACCGCAAGTAATTGCACTGCCGTAACTAATACACAAGTAGAGGTTGGGGACAAACCAGAAGTAACAGCCGTCAGCAACACCTCACTGCCTTGTATGTCTGGAGACATGCCTATCACACTTGTACCTACAGTTTTTCCACCGGGCAATTACACCTACCTCTGGGATGGTCCAAATAATTTTAGCTCAAGTGCTATCCAACCCATCATTCAGAATGCTAATGAAGAGGATAACGGACTCTATACGCTGACTGTCATTCAAGGGAATTGTGAGTCACTCCCTGGAACAACAACTGTAGATATTGAATTAATTCCTGATGTGGCAGAGCTTACGTCTAATACTAATCCTTGTCCTAGCGATGAAGTCAAAATAAGCATAGACAACCCTGTCATTGGCGCTGACCTACAATGGATATGGACTACTCCTAATGGTCAAGTCATTACCGATAGTCCAGAATTAATCATACCCGTTTTCGAAATGGAAAACAATGGTGCCTACAGTGTTATACAAGAGAAGAACAGTTGCCGATCAGAAAATTCAAATGCAATAGAAATTGCAATACAAACCATGCCGATAGTTCCTTTAATCTCTGGGGAGCAAACAGCTTGTGTAGGAGAAGACATCACACTGACCGTACAGGAACAAAATGCTGATCAATATATCTGGTTTACGCCTAATGGCACTCTAAGTCTGGGCAATAATGAATTAGTCCTAGAAAATATACAGCTAGAAGATGCTGGTTCCTATTCAGTGAATTTCCGAGAAGGCAATTGCGAATCTGCAACTTCCACTCCATTCCAATTAGAGGTTCTTGATATACCTGAGCCTCAAGTGTTTGAAGAGGATTCAATGACAATATGTAGGAGTGCCCTTGATGAAATAGAATTATGTATCCAAGATCAAGCCGCGGAATATGATAATATAATTCTAATTGATAAGGCCACAGAGGTAGAAGTACAAACTACGATTTCCAATTGCTTCACCCTTAGCTTCCTAGAAGATAGTCCTTTAAGTTCTTTTGAGTTTAGTGTAGTTACAGAAACTAACGGCTGTCGATCTTCATCAAATGGTGTCGTGGTCATTGACTTAATAGATGCATCCAATAAGGGAGCTGAAATAGAAGAAGAAATTATCTATGTCTGCGATCAAGATTTTATTTCCATTACGACTGATTTTATTCCAACTGGCACGAGCATCCTATGGCAAGCGGTTAATCCTAATATAGAAGTATTCAATGCGGTCCAAGCTACGGTTTCAGTCAGTAATCTACCACCGGGTGCTAATGAAATTCTTCTGATCTCTACCAATGAGATCTGTGCTGAATCCTTCGCGGATTCGGTAATCATCTACAGACTCTCAGAAATAGCTGCCGAAGATGACAACTATGAAATTCAACTGAATGAGAGTATCACAATAGACCCGCTCTCTAACGATGAATTATCGGAAGAAGTCTTAGTTCAAATAATCGATACTCCGGCAGAAGGCACCCTAGAACTAGATGCTAACAACTCTATCTCCTACCAAGCCGCAAGTGGCTATACTGGAACGGTGACCATTACATATGAGGTTTGTTACTTAGAATGTGATTTTATTTGTGATCAAGCAGAAATCACAATTCTTGTGGATAATAACATAGACTGCTTTGTAGGTAATGTCATCACGCCTAACGGAGATGGCTACAATGATTTTCTAGAAGTGCCTTGTCTAGCAGGAGATAGATTTAATCAAAACAAAATAACCATCCTCAATCAGTGGGGTGATGAGATATATAGTGCTGCACCTTATGACAACTCATGGGCAGGCAGTTATAAAGGTAAAGCTTTACCTAGTGGGACTTATTTCTACATTCTAGATCTAGGTGATGGCACACAACCATTACAAGGGTTTATAACCTTAGAGCTATGATGAAATGGATCTATCTCATATTAATAGCTTTCGTTGGTACAACTGTTAGTGCACAACAAGAACAACAGTATACACAGTTCACGAAGACAAAGTTGTATTATAACCCTGCAGTAGCTGGACTAGAAAACAATCTAGCCATTACAGCACGACATAGAAACCAATGGGCAGGTCTAGATGGCTCCCCTACAGGCCAGACTGTAATGGTTGAACTCCCTGCTCTTTACAAATCTCTAGGATTAGGCTTCAGTTTTAATAGGCATACGATCGGTATACAGCAGAGAACTGATCTAACGGGCATGTATGCCTATAAGTTAAGAATCAATCACAGTCACACTTTATCTCTAGGGCTGCAACTGTCTTACCGACAATTTATCAATGATTTCACAAAAGAGGGACTCATCGCGTTGGATGGCTTTGAATTAGATCCATCTATAGAACGAACAAGGTTTTCTAAAAACATATTCAATACCGGCTTAGGCATCCATCTCAATTCAGAACGTTATTACCTAGGTCTTGCAATCCCAAGGACAATAGCCACTAATATAGATGTACGCAATGACAATGGACAAAGCAAAGAGGTGAGACAACTCTATGGTCTCTTTGGCTTGCACTTCAACATTGATGAAGAATGGGATCTAAACCCTGAGATTCTAGTTAAACTTGCGCAGAACAGTCCTTTTGATTTAGACATTCAAAATACCTTTATCTACAGAGATCAACTACACCTAGGTATGAATATCAGAACAGGAGGCACACAGACCTCTTTGTTTGAATCGCTAGCAATGATTGTTGGATTTCAATTCACTCCTACCATCATGGGTTCTATGTCTTATGATTTTAACACTACAGCTCTAAGGCAGTATGAAGAAGGTAGTTTTGAAATCTTACTACAATATCGTCTTCCAAAAAATAGCAGCATCAGCAATATCCAAAACCCAAGATACTATTAATGAGAGCAGTCATAATTACATTCCTGCTCGTCGGTCTATACTCATTTGTATGCTCACAAGAAATTAGCGATTGGTCTGGCTATATAGAATTGTATAACGAAAAAGGCATCAATAGCTCTGCCTCGGAATTCAGCCCAGCTTACTGGGATGATCAGATAGTATTCATCAGTTCTGACTCTAAGCATAGGCTGCAAGACGATGTAACTAAAGAACCGTTTTTTGATATCTATGTCAGCGCATTAAATGAAATAGGTTCACTAAATAAAGCTCAGCCTCTAGCAAAAGCACTAAATAGTGATTATCACGAGGGACCCTGTGATTTTAGCACTGATGGGAAGACCATCTATTTTACCAGAGTAGATTATCAAGATGGACAACTCAATCAGAATAATGAAAAGAAAGTAGTATTAAAGCTATATGAAGCGGAGTACATAAATGACAACTGGGTCAACACTAAAAAATCAAAACTGAACCTAGAAAATATTGCCTCAGCACATCCTACCATCAGTTATGACAATCAGTATATAATATTTGCAAGCGATAGACCAGAAGGCTATGGAAAGATGGATCTGTACATATGCACAAATAAAAATGGCTTCTATTCTAACCCTATCAATCTAGGACCAGAAATAAATTCTGCTGGCAATGACTGGTTTCCCTATCTCAATGATGCTGGCTATCTATTTTATGCAAGTGATGGAAAAAATCAAGGCACGGACTTAGACCTCTACATGTCCAAAATTGTAGGTAGTATAGCTGGGCCAGCTACTAGACTTCCAGAACCCTTGAATACCAACTTTGATGATTTCGGTCTAGTTATAGATGCAAGTGGGACGAATGGATTTATGAGTTCAAATAGACCGGGTGGTAAAGGAAAAGATGATATCTATAGCTTCAACTCCCTAGTTTCCATTTTTGCTTTCTATGATCTCGACTATAACAAACTGATGCTTACTGTCAAGGATTCTGAAACTAAGGCAGCAATGCCTGAAGTTCTAATAAGATCAAAACATCTTGGCAATGAGCGAATAGAAACTTTTGACCAAGAAATATTTCTCATGGAGGGTGAGAACATTGATTCTATTTATTCGAATGAATTTGGTCGGGCTACCCTATCACTCAAGGAAGGCTACACTTTATTAGAGGCCTACTCAGAGAATAAGCAAAAATGGCAATTGGTCATGTCCAATCACGGACCGAGCAAAAACCTAGATGTCTTTCTGAAAGACAAAAGTCCAACGATTAAGGAGGAACCGAAAATAGTCTACATAGAAAAGGAGGTTCCAACCCAACCCATCATCAATAATGTCAAAGTAGATGTAGGAGCAGTGATTGTATTTGAGAATATTTACTACGATTATAATAGCTACAATCTTACTCAAGGCGCAAAAAAGGAACTCGACAACTTAGCCAAACTTATGCTAAGCAACCAAAGGCTCAAAATTCAATTGAGTGCACATACTGATAGTCGTGGAGAGCTCAGCTATAATCAAGAGCTCTCTCAGAAAAGAGCTCAGAGTGCAAAGGACTACCTTGTGAGCAGAGGCATCCCGAGCAGTAATATTTCTGCGATTGGCTATGGCGAATCTCGACTTAGGAATCATTGCAAAGATGGTGTCTATTGTTCTGAGGCAGAACATATCTACAATAGAAGAACAGAGGTGAAAATTCTAGACAACTAAGACTAAGCCTGCATTCTTCTAATAATAGCTTTTACAGTTTAGAAAATCATATCTTTAGATAATCGTTATATGATGGTATGAAAAAACTAATTGCATTCAGCCTTAGCTTCTTCCCACTCTTTTTACTAGGCCAGCTCCAAGGTACTGTTACAGACACTGATGGCAGCCCCCTACCTTTTGTAAATATCTACATAGCCAATACTTCGATAGGCACCACTACAAATCCTGAAGGGTATTATGAGCTCGCACTAAAACCCGGAAGCTATTCCATTAACTATCAGTTTGTAGGCTACGAACTGGTAACACAAGAAGTACAACTCTCAGCAGCCGAGCAAAGCTTAGATATTAAAATGTCTCCTGAAAACTATCAGCTACAGGAGATCACAATAAAAGCAGATGCAGAAGATCCTGCCTATGCTATAATCAGAAAAGCTCAAGCCAAGAGAAAATATTATAAAAAGCTCTACTCCAACTATAGTTGTGATGCCTACATGAGAGGATTCAACAAAGTGAACTCTGCCCCAGAAAAAATATTTGGAATGGAGATCGGTGATATGGATGGTGCACTGGATTCCACGAGATCTGGTGTCGTCTATCTCTCAGAATCTGTCTCTAAGCTATATGCCGTAGACGGCCAATCAAAAGAGATACTATACTCCTCCAAAGTGAGTGGTGATGATCAAGGCTACAGTTATAATTCTGCACAAGAGATGGACTTCAACCTCTATAACAATACGGTAGAATTCAACAAAGAAGTCGTCTCTCCCATTGCTTTTAATGCACTATCGCATTATAAATACAAGTTAGAAGGTGCCAGTATAGATAATAATGGCCAACTGGTAAACAAAATAAAAGTGATCCAAAAGAATGAGCTTGGAAATAGTTTTTACGGATACATCTACATCAATGAGAACCTCTGGAATTTCCATAGCATAGATCTCAATCTATCCAAACATGCTACACAAGTCCCCATCTTAGACACTGTAAATATCAAGCAGGTTTTTGCACCTCTCACAGATGACCACTGGGTTCTTCTATCTAACTACATCAATTTCAAAATGGGTATCCTTGGAGTCGAATTCCAAGGTAATTTTACCTCTGTCTACTCTAATTACGAATTAGGCCAAGTATCCAAAGACATAATAGACAAGGTTTCATTCAAACTAGAGGAGGAAGCCAATACTAGGACTGATCTCTATTGGGATTCTATCCGTCCTATACCTCTGACTCTAGAAGAAGAGCTAGATTACAAACGTAAAGACAGTATCCGCATCGTCAGAGAGAGTCCAGAGTATCTAGACTCCATAGATCAGGAGGCCAACAAATTTAAAGTCCGTTCTTTGCTATTTGGCTATACTCATCAAAACTCTCGCAAGCAATCGAAGCTAAGCTTCAGCTCTCCTCTGAGTAGATTGAGATTGAATACTGTACAGGGCTTAAGTCTAGGTTCCGCCCTTACATTCAGCAAGATCCTAGACAAGCAAAAAGAAAAAGAATACAACCTAACTCTGGATGCTGATTATGGGCTTTCAGAAAAAGTATTTAGACCTTATCTAGAATTTGACTTTATTAATGACAGGGTCAACAACTTCACTATTAAAGCTGAAGGAGGCCGAAAACTATCCCAGTACAGCAGAACGAATCCCATAACACCTCGAGTGAATAGTGTCTTCACCTATTTGTTCAGAGAGAACTACATGAAGCTCTACGACAAAGCTTACGCATCACTTTACTTATCGAGAGATTTACTCACTGGACTTACAGGAAGTATTTCTGTAAATTATGAAGACAGAACAGCTGTCACTAATAACTACTTTGGTGGGCTGAAGCAAGACAGTAAAGACTTTAGTTCTAACAACCCCGAAAGACCTCTGGATGAAAGCACTGCCTTCTCAGATCATCAAGCTCTTATCTTGAGAGCCAACCTAGTTATCAATCTAGGTCAAAAGTTATGGTTGTATCCTAACAGAACATACAAAGAGAATTCTAGCTGGCCTACCTTAAGCTTACATTACAAAGGTGGTATTCCGCAATTGGGCTCAGATGTAGATTATCACCTACTCTATAGTCAGTTATATAAGGACTGGGAACTAAGTATCTATGGCACTTTGAATCTTAATCTTATGGTAGGTTCCTTCGTTGGTGACAACAAGCCTGAGTACTTCATAGATCATCTTCATTTCAATGGCAACCAAACGCATATTGGATATCCGCCTAACTATGGATTTACTTTCATGAACAAACCTTACTTCCTCAATAGTACAGATGACAGCTTCATTAACTTTCATGTCCAACATCAATTTGATGGATACTTACTAGACAAGCTGCCTTTTATAAAAAAGCTAGGGTGGGAATTTGTCGTGGGGTATAAATACCTCAATTCAGAATCAGTATATCAGGAGCTACATCTAGGACTGGACAATATAGGCTTCAAAGCATTCCGATTCTTTAGAGCAGATTTGGTGTTTTCTAACCCTGGCTGTCCTGAAGGCTTTGACTGTGCACCTATTTGGACTCCTGCCGTTGTCATTGGCACGAAAGTAAAGCTGTAAGATCAAGAGACTTTTACAGTTCGATTACTCTACTAAATAGACAACTTCAGTTTTGAGACTTATATTTCCAAGTGCATCATTGACATTAGAATGCAATTGCACAGGAGATAAAAATGGTGTCCCGTCAGTATCATTATATCTTCTTCCTGATAGACTGTACCCATAGGCATCCTTAGTCAGAGTCCTCCAGATTACCTTTAGTGGTTCGTCAACATCGGGGTTATAAAGCCACCTATCAAATTTTACTTTGATGCTTTTAGTTTCTCCATTAAATGACTGATCAGAAAACAAAAGGTTATCGTACGGGTATCCCTTGATTCCAGAAGGGTCAGTCGTCTCTATCCAGAAGCTTCCAAAGTTACCGTTAAGATCTTCTGAGAACAACTCTAATTCATAATAATCTTCGGTCAGTGGATCATCGACAATTTCAAAACGTACACTACTATTATCATCACCATCGATATCTACACCATCATTTTGGTTATAGACTATATCTCTAAGATTATCTTTTACTATGGGAAACTGTAAGGTTGTAACAGAACTGTTGTAATCCGGATGAGAGACTTCAAAAGTATAATTCTCACCACCAGCAAAAAACTGATCTGGTATTTCTAAGGCATAGTTATAAGTAAAGGCAAAGGCAAAGTTCACAAAAGGATCTACAGGTGCTCCAGTCAGTACTTCTGATGAAGCTTCCTTTGTCACAGTTATACTCACATCATCCAAATCATAATCTTCAAATTCTCCTGCTTCTAGGATGTCTCTGTTCTTCCCTACAAAGAATCCTGTTAACGAATCCTGATCATTTATAAAGCTTGAGATAGTCATCTGGGGTTCAAACTCAGGAGGATCTATTTCTACTATAGTAGCAAAAGAATCTCCACAATTATTCAAGAAAAATAGAGTCAATAATGCCATGCTTATAAAAAGTATATTTTTCATATCTCTAAAATGTAAAGCTATAATTGAAATAAGGAATAATAGGAAACAGACTTTGTTGTTTCAGAACTTTTGTTGTGGTCGGTGTTCCTTGATTATCAAAAGTCCTATCTGTGTCTATGAATATATAGAATGGATTCTTTCTATTGTAAGTATTATAGGCACCAAAGGACCAGGTACGCGTATGCGAATCCTTCTTCTTGACAAAATTGATACCGACATCAAGTCTATGAAAACTGCCCATTCTGAAATTATTCTTATCGGTAAACTCTTGAACCTCATTAGGAAAATCTCCAAATTTTTCTTGGAATACCGACTTATAACTACTGGTGGCTAGAGTAACAGCATTACCCGTTCCATAGACCCACGAGCCAGATATATTTACCCTCTTAGACAAATCATACTGAGCCACTACGGAGACATCATGTCTTCTATCATAACTGAATGGAAACTCTCTTCCTTGATTCAAGTCATCAAACTGCCTTGTTGTCTTAGACCAGGTATAGCCTACCCAACCTGTCAATCGACCACGTTTCTTCTGAATAAACACTTCTGCACCATACGAATTACCGTCACCTTGAGTCACTCTGTCTCCCCAGTCAGTCAAGGATTCATCAAAGAAACCTTCGCCATCCTTGAAACTGACAAGATTCTCCATTTCCTTGTAGTAGCCCTCTATGGTCATATCAAGGTCATCGGTGAGCTTAAAGGCATAACCTAAGGCCGCTTGCCAGCTATTCTGAGGTTTTATCTTTGCCGTACTCGGCACCCATATATCTGTAGGCAATCCTATGCCTTCTGTAGTGAGTAGGTTAATAAACTGTGTCATAGTTGCAAAGGAAGCCTTGATAGACTGATCCTCTTTAAGCAGATAACGCATACTTACTCTAGGCTGAGCAGAAAAGTAATTCTCCCCTTCTACATTGAAGAGAGAAAGGTGTACTCCTACATTGGCTTTTAGTTTTTCGCTCACCTTGATATCATCTTCTACATAGCCATCAAATTCGAGAGAGTTCACATTTTTCTGACCTATAGTCGTATCTATTTCTACCGTATCCTCAAACTTTGCAAAGAGACCGAAGGCCCCAGGCTCAAAACTATGACTAGTTGCACTGGCTCCAAATCTAACAAAGTGATTGGGGTTAGGGTAATAGTCAAAATCTATTTTACCAGCATAATCATATATTCCAGAACCATAGTTCAATCTAAATTCATCAGAAGAATCTTCAAAGAGATCATTAGAACCAAAAGTATTTCCTAGATCAATTTTATACTTACTATATGTAAGACTAGTATTACTAAAGAGCTTTGCAGTCCAGAGGTGATTCCATCTTAGTGCAGAAGTGAGGTTCCCCCAGCCCAACTTAGAATTGACAAAATCTTCATAACCTTCATCACGATCAATGAAGTCTACAAAAAACTTATCAGTCCCTGTATAGACGCTAAAGTACAAGCGATCTCTATCAGAGAAGACGTGATTAATCTTAGCATTCAAATCTGAAAAATGATAACCGGCTAGGCCTTCTCCACCTCCATCTTCAAAAGCCCTCCTAATGAATGGTCGAGCCAATAAATCTATATAAGTTCTTCTACCAGAAATAATAAAAGAAGTCTTGTCTGTCTTTATAGGCCCTTCCAAGGTCAACTTAGAAGCTACCAGTCCGATAGAACCTGCACCATGAAACTCCTTCATATTACCTTCTTTCATATTGATCTCAAGCACTGACGAAAGTCTACCCCCGTATCTGGCTGGAAATCCACCCTTGACTAATTTGACATCTTTTATCGCATCAGCATTAAAAACTGAATAGAAACCAAAAAGGTGATTGGCATTATAGACAGGTACTCCATCGAGAAGAATAAGATTCTGATCTGGACTGCCCCCTCTGACATAGAGTCCACTCTGTCCTTCTCCACCAGATTGGACTCCTGGTAGTAACTGTAAGGCTTTCAGTACATCCACTTCTCCTAGCAAGGCAGGCACCTTTTTGATCTGGAGAATAGGAATATCAATGGTACTCATGGTCGTTTCTTCGGCTACATTCCTTTGTTTCTCTGCGACTATCTCTATCTCGTCTAGGTAGTTTTCTAGGACTAGACCGATATTGATAGTTACATTTTCTTTCAGATCTAGATTTTGTATCTGAGTTTCATACCCGATATAAGAAGCATTTAGTTCAAGTGGACCACCAGGTAAGGTCAGACTATAGAAGCCAAAATTATTAGTCACAGTCCCCTCATAAGTGAGGCCATTAAATACATTAGCACCTATGAGCTTTTCACCAGACTCTTCATCATAGATGTAGCCGCTGATAGTATATGATTGCCCCTTTAGAACAGTAGTGCATAAGAGCAAGAAAAAAATAGGAATATTCTTCAATGTATGGATTTATGCATTTTACTTAAATACTCTCCAAAGGTACTCGCTTTATAAGAAAGTACTTCATCTCATAAGAGCTAATGGCTATATACCTATATAGAGGACTAAACTCTGAAAAGGGTTGGAAATCGGCGTAATAAAAATGTTACCAGTCCTAACAGAGAAGGTGAAGCTTAATGAAATACCTTAATTTGCGGCTCAATTATAAAATTCTAATAATAAGGTAGATAGCATGGAGGTAAAATTTGGAGGAGCGGCAAGAATGGTTACGGGAAGTTCTCACTTACTCATACTTAAAGATGGATACAAGATTCTCTTGGATTGTGGGCTAGCACAAGGTAAGGGAAAGCATATATGGGATCTCAATACACAATGGCACTACGATCCCAAAGAGGTAGACTGTATGATCTTATCTCATGCACACATAGACCACAGTGGTAGAATACCACAACTGGTAAAGGATGGTTATAAAGGTGATATTCATGCCACGCATGCTACTCGGAGTCTCTGCTCAATTATGCTTCTGGATAGTGCAAAGATCCAAGAGAGAGATGTAGAGTGGTATAACCAAAAGCTTAGAAAAAAAAGAAAGAAGAAAAATCAAGATTTTAGAGTACCCCTCTATAAGCCTGAAGATGTTCCTCCAGCGATGGATAGTTTTGTAGGTCATGGTTATAATCATTGGTTCCAGATACGCAAAGGCGTGGAAGTACTCTTCCGTGACCAAGGCCATATCCTAGGAAGTGCCAGTGTCACACTAAGAATCAAAGAAGGTAACAAAACCACCACTTTTGGATTTACTGGAGACATTGGACGACCAGACAGACCTATACTTCGTGATCCAGTAAAAATGCCAGAAGTCGACTATCTCATTTGTGAATCAACCTACGGCAATAGAATACATGAGACTTCCCCGGAGCAGTCGGAGTCTTTCCTCCAAGTGATCAAAGAAGCCTGTGTAGAAAAGAAAGGCAAGCTGATCATACCAGCCTTCAGTATAGGGAGGACTCAGGAGATCGTCTATATGCTGGACAAGTTAGAGACCGCAGGAATGCTTCCAAGGATACCTGTCTATGTAGATAGCCCACTTGCTGTTAATGCTACCAATATCTATGGCACCCACCCTGAGTGCTATGACGATAATCTGCATGAATACATGCTAGAAGACCCTAACCCTTTTGGGTTTAATAGTCTGACCTATGTCAGAGGTGTCAATGAATCCAAGCAGCTGAACACCATGAAGAAAGCGGCAGTGATTATCAGTTCTAGTGGAATGATGAATGCAGGGAGAATTAAACACCACCTGTATAATAATATCGAAGATCCAAACAACACTTTCTTGATAGTCGGTTACTGCTCTCCAGATACTCCAGGAGGTATGCTGAAAGAAGGTGTGACTGAGTTGAAAATATTCGGAGAAATAAAACAAGTCAAAGCCACTATAAAAACCATGGATTCTTTCTCGGCACATGCTGACAAAGTAGAAATGGTAGAATTTCTATCCAATCAAAAGAAACTCAAAAAAATCTATCTCGTCCATGGAGAATACGAGCC
>CAKZVK010000016.1 GCA_937921825.1 uncultured Saprospiraceae bacterium | reverse complement strand
TTTAACTGAATTTAGTTTCTCTAGCGTCTCTCCATTTATATTCACTGCCTTGACTTTAGCCTTGTTAGGAGCTATAGATTCTTTATTGACATCTGTAGTGGCAGATAATATGACCAAGACAAGACACGAACCTAATCAGGAGCTTATCGGGCAGGGTATAGGCAATAGTATAGCTGCCATCTTTGGTGGCATACCTGGGGCTGGTGCTACTATAAGGACAGTTGTGAATATCAAGGCAGGCGGCAAAACGAAATTATCTGGAATGATCGCTGCTGTCTTGTTACTAGTCATTCTCTTGGCACTGGGACCGATAGCTTCCAAGATACCTGCTGCCGTGCTTGCAGGAATCCTTATTACTGTAGGCATCAATGTCATGGACTACAAAGGGCTCAAAGCGATCCCTTATATGCCAAAGCCAGAAGTGGCAATAATGCTCATCGTACTGGTCTTGTCATCTATATGGAACCTAGTGTATGCAGTAGGTATAGGCTTAGTAATGGCTTCCTTGATGTTTATGAAGAAGATAGGAGATCTTACTGCTGAGCAGTCAGAAGTGACCACTTTGGAAGAAGAGAAACCATGGGAAGATGAAGGCGGATTTCCAGAAAGTTTAAAAGAAGAAGTATTTATAAAGCACTTGAAAGGACCCCTGTTTTTTGGTTCTACAAGTGATTTCCAGCAGCTGTCCCAACAGATACCAGATACTGCATCGCTGATAGTCATACGAATGGAAAAGATGTCGTACATGGACCAGTCTGGTCTTTATGCTATGGAAGATGTCCTGGTAGACCTAGTAACAGCGGGAAAAACAGTAAAACTGGTAGGCCTCGCTGAGCAGCCGAAATATATGCTAGAGAGAATAGATATTATTCCTGATCTTATAGGTGAAAATAGTATGTATTCAGATTTTGAAAGTTGTCTGCAATATATCAAAGAGACTATCAACGATGTACATCCTTCTTAATAAGGCTTAGATCAAGTTAAATAACCTCCAAAATAGAGAAGGTCGTGAACAATACAACCTTCTCAGTTTTTGTTTACATGGGCTAGTAATCGAAAGTAAGAATCTATTTTTATTTGCGACCTTTGCGTCCCATTTACAATATCAAAAAAGAAAGAACATGTCAGTCATTCATGAAGCAGTCAAGGAATATTACGGTAAGGAACTTCAGCAGTCAGAGGACTTGAAGACCAATGCTTGCTGTACTATAGAAGAACCTCCTAAGCATATCAAAGCCGTCTTGTCCAAGATTCATGACGAAGTTATGTCCAAGTATTATGGCTGCGGACTAACCATTCCTGACAAACTAGATGGACTGAAGATACTAGATCTAGGATGTGGAAGTGGGAGAGATGTCTATATAGCTTCAGCCTTAGTAGGAGAAAAAGGGAAAGTTATAGGTCTAGATATGACTGATGAGCAGTTAGAAGTTGCGCAAAGACATGTCGACTTTCATGTAGAAGCCTTTGGACATAGTGGGACTAACGTCAGTTTCGTAAAAGGTAATATTGATGCCTTAGATACACTGGGCCTAGAAAAAAACAGTTTCGATCTTATTATCTCTAATTGTGTAATCAACCTTGTCGAGAATAAGCAAAAGGTACTTAACGATGTCTATGACCTTCTAAAGCCAGGAGGTGAGATGTACTTCAGTGATGTTTATTCTGATAGACGTATGCCGAAGTCTCTAACTCAGAATGAAGTGCTGTGGGGCGAATGTCTTAGTGGAGCTCTGTACTGGAATGACTTTCTGACTTACTCTAGAAAAGCAGGATTTACTGATCCTCGGACAGTAGAGAGTCATCCTATCACCGTAGAGAATGAAGACCTCCAGGAGCTATTAGGCAATATCAAATTTTTCTCTGTCACCTATCGTCTCTTCAAGATAGAAGGCCTAGAAAAGGACTGCGAAGATTATGGCCAAGCCATCGCTTATAAAGGAGGTATACCCAATGTCGGAGAATCATTTCACTTAGATGATCATCATGAATTTCCTGTAGGTAAGGTAATGCCAGTATGTGGTAACACCTACAAAATGATTCATGACACTAGGTACAAAGAGCACTTTGACTTCTATGGCACTTGGGATACGCATTATGGCATCTTCGAAGGCTGTGGTGGAGCGATGCCGTTCAGCATCGATGAGAATAGTGATGCCGCTAACTGTTGCTAGAAAGCTCTAAAATACATATCCAAAAGTCATACTATTCAGTTCTGGAAAGCCTTGTCAGTTTTAAAGACAGCGATGATATGGACCTTAGGTCTGAGAGCCTTTAAAGACCCATAGCCTCTGTAGTGTATAATTAAAGCCAAAGGAGACAAAGGCGTCCACAATAATCCGTGCGAGTTTATAATCTAGTCCAAGCCAATTGACGAAAAGATACGTTCCAGCAGACTTCAGCGATATACTACCTATTACAGTGAAAGCAAACTTTAAAATTTGTGAGCTATCTACTGATGAGGCTGAACTTTTAAAAGTCCAGCTATGATTAATGCTGTAATTAACGATAGCGCCTATTATACCGCCTATTACAATGCCATAGATGTAACTGACATGAAAAATTTCAACAGCGGCAACCATTACAAGATAATCTACCACACCTCCTGTAAAGGCTGAGACCTGTGCTTTGCCGAAAGCATTGATCTCTTGTGATATCTTCTGTCGTAAACTTCTCTTCATCTGAAATTCTAGCTAATGGAAATGGAAATGGAATGATTGGCTAGTTGTTCTTTTTCTTTAGTTCTTTCTCTAGGATGTCTCTCTCATCTCCTTCAGCGAGTATATCTACGGACTCCTTAGCATTTATGACCAACATAGCTAAAGTCGCAATACCTGAAAAATACATCAAGGTAGAAGGGACTATGATCTCAATAATCAAAATTATACTTAGTATGATTCTTAGTTCTGTAGGTCCTAAGGAAGCTTTATCTATGACATACTTACTGGTAATCTTATATCTCAATAGAGATAAGATCATAGATCCACCATAGGCCACTACAAAGAGAAAGGAAAGAATCTTATAGCTCGGAAAGTAGAGATAGAAACCGATGCCGATGATACAAATAGAGACCCAGTCCGCATTGAGATCTAAAGCCCATCCATACCACTTTCTAGGTATATTCCTGTAGTAAGCCAGACGGCCATCTAATGAATCTCCGAGCCAGTGAATAGCCAGTCCTATCACAGAAAGAATCAAGTACATTCTACTGAAGGTTGCTCCATATAATCCCAGGAATACTACGACACTGCCTGTTAGACCTGTGATAGTTAATAAATCAGGGCTGACCCATTTGGGCATGATACGACACAGATATTGTATAGTCTTGAATTCTGCTTCTTTGAGTAGGTGGCTTCTCTCTCTGGAACTCCTGATTCTTTGATTTGCTAAAACTGAATTATCCATATTGATGTTTTTATCCAATTCCAAGAACGGTATTAACTCCAGTACAGAGGTCTCAATAGTCCCTAAGCCCTAGTGAATTAGACCTATTGAGACTTATTTGGACTTGATGATACTGCAAGCTTTTACATATACTCTTTGATTCTTGGCTAATCGCTATATGCACTATAGCTGTCTTCATTAGGGCAGTTGTTTTGCTTGATTCACTAAATATTATTCTACCTTTGCATCCCGTAGTGATTAATTCTAAAAAGCATTATGACTAAGTATGTTTTCGTTACGGGTGGAGTAACCTCTTCTTTAGGTAAAGGTATCATAGCAGCCTCTCTGGCTAAGCTTCTTCAGGAACGTAATTTCAAAGTAACAATACAAAAATTGGATCCCTATATCAATGTGGACCCTGGGACATTGAACCCCTATGAACATGGCGAATGCTATGTTACAGATGATGGGGCAGAGACGGATCTTGATCTTGGTCACTATGAGCGATTCCTTAATACGCCTACCTCTCAGGAGAATAATATAACAACTGGTAGAATCTACCAAACTGTTATAAATAAGGAAAGGGAGGGAGCCTACCTCGGTAAGACGGTACAAGTCATTCCCCACATCACAGATGAGATCAAAAGAAGAGTTCAGCTGCTTGCAGAGAATGGTGATTATGATATAGTCCTTACAGAGATAGGGGGTACGGTAGGAGATATAGAGTCCTTACCTTACCTAGAAGCGATGAGACAGATGCGACAAGAATTAGGTGCAGAAAATTGCCTCTCTGTACACCTTACTTTGATTCCTTATCTGAGTGCGGCTAAAGAACTAAAGACTAAGCCCACTCAGCATTCTGTAAAAGAACTACTGCAAGCAGGAATACAACCCGATATCTTGGTTTGTAGAACAGAACATCCACTGACGAAGGATATAAAGAAGAAACTGGCGCTATTCTGTAACGTAGACTCCAAGTCAGTGATAGAAGCTATAGATGCCAGCACTATCTACGATGTGCCGCTACTGATGCTGAAAGAAAAGTTAGATGTACGAGTGCTCAAGAAGCTAAAGCTCAAAACCTCTAATAAGCCAGACCTTTCTGCATGGAAGGAATTTCTAGGTCGTCTAAAAAATCCAACACATGAAGTGAAGATAGGGCTAATAGGAAAGTACAACGAACTGCCAGATGCCTATAAGTCTATCTACGAATCCTTTATACATGCAGGTGCTGAGAATGAATGCACAGTGAAAGTAGTGCCTATCCACTCTGAGCTCTTAGAAGTAAGTGAGATCAGTGAAAAGCTAAAAGGCTTAGATGGAATTCTGGTTGCACCAGGCTTTGGCGAGAGAGGTATAGCGGGTAAAATAAAAGCTGTCAGCTATGTGCGAGAACAGGGTATCCCATTCTTTGGTATCTGCCTAGGAATGCAATGCGCAGTAGTGGAATATGCTCGTTCTGTACTCAAACTAAAAGGTGCCGCTTCCACAGAAGTAAAACCCAACTCCAAGAACCCTGTCATAGATCTCATGGCGGACCAAAAAGATATCTCTAAGAAAGGTGGTACGATGAGATTAGGCTCTTATAAGTGCCAGTTGTCAAAAGGATCTATTGCTTACAAAGCGTATGGCAAACAAGAGATCACTGAAAGACACAGACATCGTTATGAATTTCATAATGACTATAGAAAAGCCTTCAAAAACTCTGGTATGGTCGTAACGGGAATTAATCCCGATAGAGACCTAGTGGAGATAGTGGAGATTCCAGAGCATCCTTTTTTCTTAGCTGTACAATTTCATCCAGAGCTAAAAAGTACTGTAGAGAAGCCACATCCTCTTTTTGTTGCTTTTGTAAAAGCAGCTTTGAATCACAAGTTATCTAGCTAAGCCAATCTATGCGTAAGTTAAAACTGGAGGAACTCAATAGACTGAGCCTTTCTGCTTATGCAGAAGCCCCTAAGTTGCCAGTGGCAGTTGTTTTGGATAATGTGCGGTCTGCACTTAATGTGGGTTCTGTTTTTAGAACAGTAGATGGTCTAGGACTACAAGAGATTTATCTTTGTGGAATTACCTCTAGACCTCCTCATAAGGAGATAAGCAAAACAGCAATAGGCGCTACCCATTCTGTCCAGTGGCAATATTTCGAGTCTGTGGCTACAGCTATCGAGGACTTGAAATCGAAAGGTTATCTCGTCTTAGGTATAGAGCAGACCAATGAATCACAATCTCTAGAGACTTATAAATTTTCCAGTGATAGAGACATAGCTATAGTCCTCGGTAATGAGGTAGAGGGCATATCTGATGAGATTCTAGACCTATTAGATGCGAGTATAGAAATACCTCAGTATGGTACCAAACATTCTTTTAATGTCTCCGTATGTGCAGGGATGATCTTATGGGAGATATCACGCCAGTTAAGAACTCAGTCCTAGCAGCTGATTACCATTTGTTCTTATCGAATCTAAAGATGCTTCTTATGCCGATTTTAAGCTGTCTAGGCTTATTCTCCTCGTTGCCATAAAAGCTTTCACTCAGACCAAAGCCATAAGTAGCAAAGGGTACTAGTGTCAGTAAATTGGAGACCCCAATGTCTAGACCTGCGCCTGCGGAAAATCTGAAATTAGTGATCGGGTCAGCACCATCAACCCCAGTATCATAGAAATAAAGAGCAGGATTAATGATCCAGTGGAACCCTTTTTTGACAAGGCCGCCTTCCTTGGAGAAAGTGGGACAGGCATCACAATCAGAATGAAAGTCCAGAGCATAGATGAGTATATTGGTATTAATATTTACGCCTGATACGTCTCCCAGTCCACTCTCACCAGTCAGTGAAGTATAACTTACGTCAGGCGTAAACTCTAACCTTTTGTTTTTCAGTCTGAACCAATATCCCAGACCTACTTCAAAGCCTGTAGATGTCTGGTCTATAATACCTCCTGAGATTCCTCCAGGAACTTTGTTTTGTTGTGTAACTAATCCACCCGATAAGGCTACTTGTCCATGGCAGATAAATGCTGCAAAAGATAGGAATATAACAACTAGTAATGCTCTCATATGCTCTTTGTAGATTTAGAAGTAGAACGTAGAATCTAATATACTTATTTAAAGGTATCTTTGCCGACTGACTATGAAGACAAAAAACACGAAGAATAAAGTAAGTGTCATAACCCTAGGTTGTTCTAAAAATCTAGTGGATTCAGAAAATCTCATCACTCAGCTACAAGCCAATGAGTATGAGGTCGAACATGACAAGCACTCAGATGAATCTAATATCCTGATCATCAATACTTGTGGTTTTATAGATAAGGCAAAACAAGAATCTATAGACACTATCCTAGATGGTGCAGCACTAAAAGAGAAAGGCGAAATAGAAAAGCTATATGTCACTGGTTGCTTATCCGAACGGTACAAGCAAGATCTAGAGGAGGAGATACCAGCTGTGGATGCCTATTTCGGAACCCTAGAACTGCCTGCACTACTTAATAAACTCAATGCAGACTATAAGCATGATCTTATAGGAGAGAGATGGACGACAACCCCTCAGCACTATGCCTACATGAAAATCTCTGAAGGCTGTAATCGTACTTGCTCATTCTGTGCTATTCCCTTGATGAGAGGGAAGCACATCTCCAGACCTATAGAATCTCTAGTGAAAGAGGCACAAAACCTCGTCAGGAATGGCGTCAAAGAGCTGATTCTTATTGCTCAAGAATTGACTTATTACGGCTTAGATATCTATAAGGAGAGAGCCTTGCCTAAACTACTAAAGGAACTCTGCCAAGTAGATGGGGTGGAATGGATAAGGCTGCACTATGCCTATCCTAGCAAATTTCCACTAGACATAATAGAAACAATGGCTGCAGAAGATAAGATCTGCAACTATCTAGATATTCCCTTACAGCATGCCGCTGATAATGTACTGAAGAACATGAGAAGGCAGATTACACAAGCTGATCAAAAAAGCCTGATAAAGGATATAAAATCTATTCTTCCTGAGATTGCATTAAGAACGACCATGCTAGTGGGCTTTCCTGATGAGTCTGAGGACGATTTCAAGATAATGATGGACTATGTTCAAGAGATGGAATTTGATAGGCTAGGAGTCTTTACCTACTCTCATGAGGAAGATACTATTGCTTATGCCATGGATGATAATGTTCCTGATAAAGTGAAAGCAGAAAGAGCTAATAAGTTGATGGAAGTACAGCAAGAAATTTCATTTGCTAAGAATCTCACCAAGATAGGGCAGAGCTATCGGGTACTCTTTGATAGAAAGGATGGGGATTATTTTGTAGGAAGGACACAGTTTGATTCTCCTGAAGTCGATAATGAAGTACTAGTGCCGGCAGAACAGTACGTAAGAATAGGCGATTTTGCGAAGGTAGAAATTACCAATGCAGAGGCTTTTGATCTATATGGAAAACTGTAACTGAGTCGAATAGTACTCTGATTTCTTAGAAGTCAAATAATACTCATCATTCCAATGAACAATTTTTTGGATTTGCTAATTTAGTAACTGAAGTTAGTTATGACAGAGCAGTCCATATTTCAGAAACAAGTCCATCCTTACTATCAAGTAGGTGTTGCCATATTACTTAACCTCCTTGGTATCTTAATGTTAGTGGCCATACGACCTGAGAGTGCTGTCGATGAAGATGCAGTAGTCTTCTGGGAACTGTCCTTTTCTATTCTATTGGCCTTTATGCTCTTTAATAGTGTCCTGAGCTTGCCTTATGTAGATAGAATGAAGTACTTCAGTACGAGTATTTTTTCGTTCTTAGCTTTGGCAGTAATTGGAGGTGCGCTAGCACATTATGTATCTGGAGTCAGTATGGATAATGCGGGGTCTTTTAGATGGCTATACATAGTTTTTACATTTACCTATCTTGTCTTTCTTTCTATCGTCAATCTCATGCGTAAGATCATGGAGATAGCTAAAAGAGAGGATTCCAGACTTAGAGGAGAACAATAATTCAAGTTATGAAGAATATAATTTTCGTATTTGCTCTAATGGCAATTATGTCTTGCCAGCAAAAGTCTAATCAGCTTATTTCTCAGTCGGAAAAAGTAGAAACTGTAGCTACACCTGAGCAGAAAGCCCCCAGTTATGCAGTCACTAAAAGTGAAGCAGAGTGGAAAGCTGAGCTAACAGATCTTGAGTACAAGGTCTTACGGAAGGCTGGTACGGAGAGGTCATTTACAGGTGATTTGTGGGATCATAAAGCTGATGGTATCTATACCTGTAGAGGTTGTCGGTTACCCTTATTCGACTCTAAAACTAAATTCAAATCTGGAACTGGCTGGCCTTCTTACTACCAACCTCTTAATGATACCTGTATTGCAGAAGATACTGATTATCACCTGGGTTATGCTAGAACTGAAGTGCATTGCTCTCGATGTGGAGGTCATATGGGACATGTATTTAAAGATGGCCCGCAACCTACCGGTCTACGCTATTGTATAAATTCCGTGTCATTGGATTTTGTAGAGAGAAAAGACGCTAAGCCTTAATAGATTCCTACTCAGTCTGCTACAACTATAAGAAACTTATTCTTCTTTCCGTTTTCGATCATAAGGTACTTGTCGTGAATGTATTCCGAAGCAGTAATCTGAGCCTCGTGATCACTAATCTTATTTTTATTGACGGACAGTGCATTGCCTTTGATGGCTCTTCGGTATTCACTGACAGAGCTAAATATATCTGTGTCCTTAGTCAGAATCTGAGCAAGGTCATCAATAGGCTCACTAATCGTAAATGAAGGTATCTCCTTACTTACCATCTCTAGTGTATCTGCATTCATCGCTTTTAATGATGCATTATCAAGTTTCTTATTGAAGATCACTTGTGATACATTCTTTGCATTCTCGCAAGCCGCGGGACTATGGACACGAGAAGTCAACTCTTCGGCTAGTATAGCAGTGACTGACTGGGGATCTTCTTGAGCTTGCTCTATAAGAGCTTCTATCTCTTCTCTAGTTTTAAACGAGAAGTATTTTAGGAACATCGGTAGATCTTCATTATTAGCTTTCAACCAAAACTGATAGAAAGCATAAGGTGAGGTCATTTCTGGGTCTAACCAAATATTCCCTTTTTCAGACTTGCCGAATTTCTTACCATCTGATTTCGCTAGTAGTTTACTGGTAACGGCATAAGCCTTAGCATCTTCTAGATTCCTTCTTATAAATTCTGTTCCTGAAGTAATGTTGCCCCATTGATCTGAGCCACCCATTTGGAATCTGCAGTTGTCATTGTCATAGAGGTATTGGAAATCATAGGCCTGCAGTAGCTGATAGCTGAATTCTGTAAAACTTAAACCCGTCTCCAGTCTATTCTTGACGGAGTCCTTAGACATCATATAACTGACAGTCAGGGTCTTTCCTACATTTCTTAGGAAGTCTAGAACATTCATCTCCTTGTAGAAGTCCAGATTGTTTCTGAGTTCTGCTTTGTTATCACCAGAGTCAAAGTTTAGAAACTTCTTCATCTGGTTGACTTGATGTGCTAAGTTTTGGTCCAGCTCATCATAACTTTTGAGTTGTCTTTCTTTATCCTTTCCTGATGGATCTCCGATTCTACCCGTAGCACCACCCATCAGCACGATAGGCTTATGACCTGATCTCTGCCAAAACGCTAAGACCATTAGTTGTACATAGTTTCCAATAGTCAAAGATGGCGCAGTGGGATCAAAACCAATGTAGGCTGTCTGCATACCACTTTCTGTCGCTTCTTTAGCACCTGGAGTCATGTCATGTAACATACCTCTCCATTCCATTTCCTCGATGAAATTCATACTCTCGTTATTTAGAGAGCAAATTTAGCTATACGATAGCTAATATGTTCTACAGAAGATGATCTTGTTGGAAGGCAGAAGGCAATATTGTACCTATCCCTTTGATTTTGATGATGTTAGGGATATTTAGAGCAGTGACATATAAGTTGATAGGTCTTTGCTGTCTGGTTTCATATTCCTCGATTACCTGTCTACAAGCACCACAGGGCATGCATGGAACAGTTAGTGGCTTAGTAGGATAGTCCGCCGAGATCGCCATCGCCTTGATGTAATGTTTAGCGGCACTCGCTCCATAGGTATAGAGGGCGACTCTTTCTGCACATATACAAAGAGGGTAAGAAGCATTTTCCTGATTCGACCCTCCGATTATCTTGCCATTAGAAAGTAAGAGGGCAGCACCTACATAAAAGTTAGAATATGGGGCATAGGAATGCTTGGTTTGCTTATTCGCTCTTTTGACCAGTTTCTGAATAGGCAAGGGGAGTTTATGGATGCCTTTATAACTCGTATGATCGTATCCAAGCTTGTTCTTAGTCATATCTCGTTTTGTCTAACAAACATTAATGTTCACCTTTGTAACAATATAATGAATCAAAAATAGAGCCACTGTAGCTCGTGATATGGCAATTTTAATAGGATGTAGTCCCAGTACAGGTAGTTCCTTGCTCAGAAGAATACTGAACAGGCACTCGCAGGTATTCTGTGGAGGAGAGACTGCTATGTTTGCAAAGGAAGAATTGTATCTAGACTGGCAGACCAATAAGCATAAACTAACAAGACCTTCCATTTTCGGTCTATCTAATGCAGGCTGGCATAACTTCGTAGGTGTAGAGCTCAATGAAGAATACCTGTGCTCTGCAATGCAGTTCAAAAAGCTTATCAAAGCGCATTCTGATTTTCCTTCATTTGTAGAGGCTTTCTATCGTCCTAGTCTAGAGAGCAGTGGTAAAAAGTATTGGGCAGAAAAGACGCCGTCTAATGCCTTTACTCTTCAGTTGTTCCTAGACCAGTTCCCTAATGGAAAGGCTGTGCACATAGTGAGAAATCCTCTGGATGCCATCGCCTCCCTCATTAATAGGGGTATGACACCATATAATGCTGTCGCAGTGTATCTGCTTAATACTACTAAGGCTCTAGAGCTCAATGATAACAGAGGCTATCTCGTTAAGTATGAAGCATTAGTATCAGAGGCTGAAAAGACTTGTCAAGATCTGTGTCAGTTTTTAGAACTTGAGTATGAGGAAACCATGCTTGTATCCTCAGGCCAAGAAAAAGGTGTCACTAAGATGAAGGGCTGGAACTATGATGAGACCAGTAAGATAGAGCAGGGCAGTGTCGGTCGCTTTGCCCTCTTCGATGAAGAGACCCAAGCTGAATTGCTGAATAGAATCGCCCTCACAAAGACAAATATGGTGGTCAAGCATAAGGACATTAATAGTATAGCCCACAGTTTAGGCTATAAGCTACCGACTCATAAAGCAGATTCTAGTTTCATAACTATTCTGGAGAAGGAGAAGGAAGCTGACCTAAGCAAGCGTTACTTTTCTAGATACTATTTCAGAAGATCTAATTACCCTCTGACTTTTGGAGATGAATTGGTTTGAGCTCAAGGCTAGAATAGTACAAGCGCTAGCTACCCGGGTAGGAGAGAGAGAAGCTATAAATGTAGCAGCGTATTATGCTGATGCTCGAAGAGCTGTCTCAGATAATGACTTTGAGTTTGAAAAGGATTTGGATCTTTTAGTAAAAGGGATTCCTGTACAGCAAGTTGTCAGTTTATCGTTTTTCTATGGCCATAAGTTCTATGTAGATAATCGGGTTCTCATTCCGAGACCTGAGACAGAAGAGCTGGTGCATTGGATACTTACAGATCATAAGAGGGGAAGTACTAAGTCCATTCTAGATGTGGGAGTTGGATCTGGCTGTATTTTGTTATCAATTCTTGCTGCTAGAAAAAGCTGGAAAGGCTATGGTATAGATATAAGTGACGAGGCACTGGAAGTCGCTCGGCACAACGCTGATGCTTTTGAAATAGCTTGCTCCTTAGCCAAGGCCAATATTTTGGAAGACGATCTCACGGATTATCCCCAATTTGATCTCATCATATCTAATCCTCCTTATATTCTAGATCAAGAGAGTGCAATAATGTCTGCCAGTACTCTCAAGCACGAACCTCATATAGCTCTCTTTGTAGAGGGAACAGATCCATTAATATTTTATAAACGCTTGATAGAGTTAGCTCAGAAGAAACTAAAGAAAGATGGACAGCTATATCTAGAGACGAGCCATCTGCATTGGGATGAAATGATAGAGTGCATATTAAATAATGAACTAAAGTATCACGTCAAAAAGGATTTGCAAGGCAATAATAGAATGCTCAAAATAGAGTTCTAAGCCCCTGCCTTTTTTATGTCTCTTGCCCCTAGTTTGGTGAGATAGGCTATAATCTTATCTCTCTGATCTCCCTGTATTATGATCTCGTTATTCTTCTGAGAGCCCCCTACACCACAGTGCGACTTCAAGCTTTTTTCGAGTTGTTTCATATTGGTGTTAGTCATCTTAAGACCTCTGATGATAGAGACGGCCTTACCCCCTCTTCCTTTTTTCTCTAGGTGTACTCTAATGGTAGAATTGGATATAAAGTGGTCTAGTTTCATTGTGGTTTCCTTTGACTCTTGTGGGGCATTTTCAGGATTTCCTAGCTTTTGGAAGTCATCCCAACTCAGGTTATTACTCTGTTTCTTTGACATCAATCATTAAATATGAAGGTAAAGATATGTCTTTCGGAGGTCAGATGAGCTGTCATATCTAACTCATTCTTTATGCATATTCTATTGATAATCTAGAGAACTTATTCTCCTAATTACCAGCTAAAATGCTTTTTATCAATAGCAATTTGGCTCCAAAAATTAATTTATATCTCCAATTATCGAAATATTTCATCTCTCTGAATTTAAGCTTAAAGATTGGCTTCTAGCCTCATATATATAGCAGAAAGTACTAATATAAAACACATTATATATATCTATAATGCGAACAGCCTTTTGGAAAGATTCTTGGTCTTTGTAGCACGATGAAAAAGAGATAGGTCTATTTGGACCATACTATCTCTTTTGAGCGAAAACGAATATTACAATATGTACAAGATGATTACACGAGTACTTACACATTTACCAAAGAACCTCATGCTTATGGCTATGTTGTTCTTATCTACTTCTTGGATGCTACAATCACAGGATGTTTCTTACACTTGTCAGTGTAGGGAATCATTGGCTGATGGTGTGATAGAGTTCAAGATTAGAGCCTTTGGAGATACAGGTAGTTCTTATGAATTGGAGAACGCAGTTAACCTTTATTTTGACGAAGATCTTACAATGCCTATTCCAGATGGAACAGCTATTCCAGATATTAGTGCCGCTGGTGCTAATGCGAACTTTTGCATTACTGGGTTTTCTGCAGATGGTATGTTGCCAACTGTTGACGTTGTCGAGAACGGTGATGCAACGGTCAATCTTCAAATGCTAACTTGTCGTACACCAGAGGTAGAAATTACTCCTGAAGAGACTGATCCACCAGTACTATGTATAGGTAGTGTCAGGACATTCTGCATAGAAGATCTATTTGGTTCATTGGATAATATCATCTGGACTGCAACAGGTAGCGCAGCACTTACACAAAATGCTGATAATACTTGTGCAGACATTCAGTATAATGTCGCAGGTACCTATGTAATCAATGTTACAGGCGAGACTAATACGGGATGTACCTTTACTGATGATCTTGTAATCATAGTAGAGGATATTTCTAGCTCATTTACATTAGAAGGGGATACAGAAATATATGCTTGTGCAGAATCTTTAGATCAGGACTACTCACTAGCAGGTTCTATGAGCTTAGAAGCTGAATTTAAATTATACGCTAGTGATGGTGCGGGAGGTCTTGGTGCTTTACTCAGTACAACTACAGGTAGTGGTACAGGTAGTGGGTCTGGGCCTACTGTGACTATGGATCCTATAGCTTTTCCAAGTGGAAATGGTGATTTTGTATTGGTCGCATGTAGTACAGCAGCTTCTGCCACATCTTGCGCCTTCAGTGTCAGTCAAGACATTCAAGTAAGAACAAGTTTAGATTTTGTACAGATAGATGGTCCCTCATGCACGTGTACAAATGTAGCCCATGAATTTGGATTAGAAGATTTTAATAACTATTCAGGCATATCATGGTCAGTATCACCAGCTACGGGTTGGACCTTGAGTCCTGCTTCTGGAGTAAGTGATTTTGTAGATATCACTTTTACCGAAGCTGGTAATTATATAGTGTCAGCAAGTGGAGCTGCAGCTGTAGGTTCAGAATTTGAAGGTTGTAGTTTTGTAACTGACTACGCGGTAAATGTTACTGATGAGCAACTGAATTTTATTGCTTGTAACAATAGTGTCAATGTTTCACTGAATAATAACTGTGAATTAGATATTACACCTGACATGATCCTAGAGGGTAATACCTTATGTAATGATGCATACAATGTAGTTATTACAGATGCTGCAGGAAATGAACTGAATGGTTCTGTAACACAAGATCAGTTAGGTCAAGTACTTACTGTAAGTGTGGAACAAATATGTGGAGATAACAGCTGTTGGGGATTACTCACAGTAGAAGATAAATCAGTGACGCCACTTCAGTGTCCTGAAGGTCCTCTATCATCTATCTGTTTTGAAGTAGATGAGTTTGATGACTTTTTCGACATAGTAGGATTACCATTATTTGATCCAGGTGTCACGGCTATATATAGACCGACTACAGATAATTGGTTGGTCAGTGGACATGATAACTGCAGTGATGTAGTACTAGATTATTCTGATGAGAATAATTCTGATGATTGTGATGTAAATCAGACAGTAATCAGAACATGGACTATTACTGATGTTACTAATGGTGGAATGCATAC
>CAKZVK010000015.1 GCA_937921825.1 uncultured Saprospiraceae bacterium | reverse complement strand
AAACATCTGAAGTTGCTAAGAAAATTATTGAGATTGCTTCACGTCAATAATATTTCCTTACCTAGCCGATTCAATTTTGTCCTGCACTAACGGTTACTTCCCGTTTACGAATATTAGCTTTAATTCTGAACAAGGTAAACTGACATGCTTTAATGAAATCTCTTGCCACGTACACCATAGGAGTTATGTTCCTCACTCTTAGCTGCTCTCCTAAGCCTCAGGTCAAGATGACAAGAGTCAACCTTGTCGATCATATGAAAGAGGGAGTCGACAGTACTGAACTGGACCTAGGTGTGAGGGTTCGAGAAAACATCAGAGCTTGGCATTATTTTGATGAAGAAGGTCAGAGCCTCACGAGAGAGGAGTTTAATAGTAAGATTGATTACGGGTATAACCTGGATCGGACTGTCATGTATGATAAAGTTATAATCTCAAGATTATTCTACCGTCAGCGCTTCGGCAAGTTAAGTGCAGGAAAGCATCAGAACCTGATCAATAATCTGAGCAGATCATTTTCGCATGACCTAGATCCTAAAGCAGTGCTTAAGATTGGTTACTTCAGAATGAGAGACAGTGAGGATGATTGCGTAGAATTCTATCTGGATTCTAAATGGGCCAAAAAATTTGAAGAACCCAACTATATCAAAGTCACTGATAGAACGGAGAATACGAACAAATATCACTTCCCTAGTTTTTACGATTCTTTGAAGGTTCTAGAGAAAGTCTTCTTTACAGATAGGATCTCCTGTGATAATTGGCTCGCCATTAAGCCCGATGGTTCTTACCATATATACTATGAGAAGGTGGTCCTTCTATCTTTTTTACCACAGATGAAGAGTGGGATGAAGCTTACATGGAAAAGTCTGCTCGCAATTAGAAAATAATCTTCCCATTCCACCATTCTTTCTCGATGGTTGCTTTTTTCCTCTCATAGAACTTCTGAGCTCCAGTATTCCAGTCAAGAACCTGCCATTTCATGAGTTTGCAGTTTCTGGCGATCGCTTCCTTGACAGTGGCATCGAAGAGTAGGTCACCGATCCCTTGACTTCTGTAGGATTCCTTGACGACAAAGTCTTCTAAGTAGAGCATTTTACCTTTCCAGGTGGAAAAAGTATCGTAGAATAAAGTCATACCTATCATCTCACCGTCGGATTCTGCCACCAACATGGAGATGAGACCAGTGTCAAAGGCAATAGAATAGTCCTCTAGGGTGGCAGTCACAGCGTCTGGCTCTTTTTCAAATATGGCTAATTCGACGACTAGCCCTCTTATTGCTGCCAGATCCTGCTTTTGGGCGAATCTTATTTCGATATTTCTATTCATTCTTAAAGTCGGCTTTTAGCTAAAAATTCATCTTGGCAATACTAAAAATATATAGTACCTTTGCACCTCATTTTTCAAAGCTGAAAATAAACTAATATATGCCTACTATCAACCAGTTGGTGAGAAAGGGAAGAAAAAAGCTAGTCGAGGCGAGTAAGTCTAGAGCTTTAGAGGGATCTCCACAGAAAAGAGGAGTATGTACAAGAGTATATACCACTACACCAAAGAAACCTAACTCTGCACTTAGAAAAGTAGCAAAGGTAAGATTGACTAATGGTATAGAGGTTATCGCATATATTCCAGGAGAAGGCCATAATCTTCAAGAGCACTCAATTGTTCTACTAAGAGGAGGAAGGGTAAAAGACTTACCTGGTGTAAGATATACCATAGTTAGAGGAGCACTGGATACTGCGGGAGTAGAAGGAAGATTACAATCAAGATCAAAATACGGGTCTAAGCGACCTAAAAAATAATTAGAGCATGCGTAAAAGAAAGCCGAAAAAGCGAATCCTACAGCCTGATCCAAGGTTTAATGATACGGCAGTTACTCAATTTGTCAATAACTTAATGTTAGCAGGTAAGAAGACGACTGCTTACAAACTTTTTTACGATGCAATGGATATCATCCAGGAAAAAACTGGTGAAGATCCTCATGATCAGTGGAAAAAAGCCCTTCAAAATATCACTCCAGGTGTAGAAGTACGATCTAAAAGAATAGGTGGTGCTACTTTCCAAATTCCTGTAGAGGTAAGACCTGCAAGAAAGATATCTGTAGGTATGAAGTGGTTAATCAGATATTCTAGAGCTAGAAATGGCAAAGGAATGGCTGACAAGCTCGCTAATGAAATCATGGCAGCTGCAAAAGGTGAAGGCGCTGCAGTGAAGAAAAGAGAAGATACACATAAAATGGCCGAGGCCAACAGAGCATTTGCTCACTTCAGAACCTAGGATACAACCGATTTCTAATTAAGATAGAGAATTAAACCATGGCTAGAGACTTAAAGTTTTTAAGAAATATTGGAATTGCTGCTCACATTGATGCAGGAAAGACAACAACAACAGAAAGAGTATTATTCTATACTGGACTTTCTCACAAAATCGGTGAAGTACACGATGGTGCTGCGACGATGGATTGGATGGAGCAAGAGCAAGAAAGAGGTATTACCATTACTTCTGCTGCTACCGCTACCAACTGGAAGTGGAAAGATCAGAACTACCCAATGAATATCATTGATACGCCTGGTCACGTTGATTTTACCGTGGAGGTAAATAGATCTCTTAGAGTTCTTGATGGTTTAGTCTTCTTATTCTGCGCTGTATCTGGTGTAGAGCCTCAGTCTGAGACAAACTGGAGACTAGCAGATAACTATAATGTACCTAGAATCGGTTTTGTCAATAAAATGGACCGATCTGGAGCTGATTTCTTCTCTGTTGTAAGAGACGTAAAGGAAAAATTAGGTTCAGAAGCTATTCCACTACAAGTACCTATTGGAGCGGAGGAGAACTTCAAAGGTGTGGTAGATCTAATTACTGGTAAGGCTATCGTTTGGAACGATGCTGATATGGGTATGACTTATGAAGAAATTCCTGTACCAGAGGATTTAGTAGATATCGTAGCAGAATGGAGAGAGAAATTATTAGAAGCTGTAGCTGAATACGATGAGACATTGATGGAGAAATTCTTCGATGATCCAGATACAATTACTGAGCAAGAAATGATTGATGCAGTTAGAGGTGCCGTACTTGATAACAAGTTCGTACCGATGATGGCTGGATCAGCATTCAAAAATAAAGGAGTACAAGCAGTACTAGATGCAGTATGTGCATTCTTACCATCTCCACTAGATATCGGAGGTGTAACAGGAACTAATCCTAAGACTGATGCAGAAATAGAAAGAAAGCCATCTAATGATGAGCCGTTCACTGCATTAGCTTTTAAAATTGCAACAGATCCTTACGTAGGAAGATTAGCATTCTTCAGAGTTTACTCTGGGACACTAGATGCAGGGTCTTATATCTACAACTCTAGATCTGATAACAAAGAAAGAATCTCTAGATTGTATCAGATGCACTCTAATAAGCAAAATGCAATCGATAGAGTAGAGACAGGTGATATTGCTGCAGGAGTAGGATTTAAAGACATCAGAACAGGAGATTCTCTTTGTGCTGAAGGTCATCCAATCGTATTGGAGAGCATGGTATTCCCAGATCCAGTTATCGGGGTAGCCATAGAGCCTAAGACTCAGAAAGATATCGATAAGCTAGGTATGGCCTTGGCTAAGTTGTCTGAAGAGGATCCGACATTCAGAGTTAGATACGATGAGGATACTAACCAGACGATCATCAGTGGTATGGGTGAGCTTCACCTAGAGATTATCATTGATAGATTGAAGAGAGAATTCAAAGTAGAATGTAACCAAGGTGCGCCTCAGGTTACTTATAAAGAGGCTTTGACTCAGACTGTAGATCACAACGAAAGATTGAAGAAGCAATCAGGTGGTTCTGGTTTATTCGCACAGATGTCATTCGAATTAGGACCTGCAGATGAAGAGTTCCTAGACTCAGATGAATTCAAATCAGGAAAAACAAGATTACAGTTTATTAATAAAATTGTCGGAGGTAAGATCCCTAAGGAATTCTTCCCATCTATCATCAAAGGTTTCAATGCCATGATGGATAATGGAGTTCTTGCAGGATACGGTATAGATTCTATGAGAGTAAAGCTTTATGATGGAGCAACTCACGCCGTGGATTCTAAGCCTATTGCCTTTGAGTTATGTGCTAAGGAAGGATTTAAGGCAGCAGCTAATTCAGCTAAGCCAGTACTTTTGGAGCCTATCATGGGACTTGAGGTAGTAACTCCTGAAGAGTACGTAGGATCTGTAATCGGTGACCTCAACAGAAGAAGAGGATTACCTAAAGGTCAAGAAACAAGAACAGGAGGAGCAGTAGTTATATCTGCGGATGTACCTCTTTCTGAGATGTTTGGATATGTTACACAATTAAGAACGATCACCTCTGGTAGAGCGAGCAGTACGATGACTTTTAGTCATTATGCAGCGGCTCCACAAAGTGTTGCTAAAGATGTTATTGAAAAAGCGAAGGGAGAAGTAAGCGTTTAGTTTGAAAATTAGTTGAATAATCAACTAATTAACAGTACATTTGCGCTCCTTTTGACATTTTATAAAGGTTATGAATCAAAAAATTAGAATAAAGCTTCGAAGTTACGACTACAATTTAGTTGATAAGTCCACTGAGAAGATAGTGAAAACGGTACGTAATAGTGGTGCTGTGATCTCTGGTCCGATTCCTCTGCCAACGGATAAAGAAATTCACACGGTGCTCAGATCACCGCACGTGAATAAAAAATCTCGCGAGCAGTTTTCTCTTAGGACCCATAAGAGACTCATAGAAATCTATACCCCAACTCAAAAGACAGTGGATGCACTGTCGAAGTTAGAGTTACCTAGTGGTGTAGACATTCAGGTCAAGCTCACTTAAGTACAATTTTCATATAATAATATTTTCTAATAACTGATACCTCGGTATCGATTAGGCGTAGTTTGCTTTAATCATATATAAAAAGTATATGAACGGATTAATAGGAAAGAAAATAGGGATGACAAGCATCTTTGACGAGACAGGGAAGAATATTCCTTGCACAGTCATAGAGATTACTCCCAATGTTGTTTCTCAGGTGAAAACTGAGGAAAGCGACGGCTATACAGCTACTCAGATAGCGTATGGCTCTAGAAAAGAAAAAAGAATAACCAAAGCTCTTGGCGGTCACCTAAAGAGAGCTGGTTTGTCATCAGTGCAGAAAGTAGCTGAATTTAGAAATTCCAGTCTAGAGAAAGCACAAGGTGATAAAATAGAAATGAGTGATGTTTTTGCCGAAGGAGATATTGTGAATGCAGTAGGTACTTCTAAAGGTAAGGGTTTCCAAGGGGTTGTAAAACGTCACAAGTTTGGTGGTGTTGGACAAGCTACTCACGGACAGCATAATAGATTAAGAGCACCAGGTGCTATTGGTGCATGTTCTACGCCTTCTAAAGTTTATAAAGGAACGAGAATGGCCGGAAGAATGGGAGGAAAGAGAGTAAAGACAACTAATCTAAAAGTTGTGAAGCTCTTAGTAGAAAAGAATATCATGTTAATCAAAGGTTCTGTGCCAGGGCACAAAGGATCTTTAGTAATTATAGAAAAGTAAGATATCATGAAAGCTGATGTTTACGGTATAAACGGAAAGACAACTGGACGTTCAGTTGACCTACCAGATGCAATTTTTGGAGTAGAGCCCAATGAGCATGCAGTGTATCTTGCTGTTAAGTCTATCCAGGCTAACCAAAGACAAGGAACACATAAGGCAAAGGAGAGAGGAGAGATAAAAGGTTCTACTAAGAAGATCAAAAAGCAAAAGGGTACTGGTACAGCGAGAGCTGGTAGTATCAAGAATCCTTTGTTCAGAGGTGGAGGTAGAATGTTTGGTCCTAGACCAAGAACTTACTCTGTAGGAGTTAATAAGAAAGTAAAAGTACTTGCTAGAAGATCTGCATTGTCTGTAAGGGCAGCTGCAGGAAATCTAAAAGTTATTGAAGACTTTACTTTCGAAGCACCAAAGACAAAAGAGTTCGCTAATGTGATCTCTAACTTAGAAGTAGCTAACAACAAGACCTTATTTGTAGTAGCTGACAATGACAAGAATGTCGTGCTTTCAGCTAGAAACATACCTAAGGCATCTGTAATGTCAGTTTCTAACTTCAGTACTTTGGATATATTAAAAGCTTCTAGAGTTTTCATCACTGAGAATTCTGTGAAACAATTAAAAGACAACTTGTCAAAGTAAGACGATGACTAAAAGAATATTGATAAAACCGATAATATCTGAGAAGTCAGAAATCCTTTCTGGAGAGCTTTCTCAATACAGTTTTGTAGTTCATAATAGAGCTAACAAGGTTGAAATAAGAAAAGCAATCGAAGCGACTTACAATGTAAATGTTACTTCTGTAAATACGCTGAACATGCATGGAAAGGCAAAGACCAGAAATACAAAGTCTGGTGTGCAGAAGGGTAAGATGAGTCCTTACAAAAAAGCTATCGTAAAACTAGCTGCAGGTGAGGAAATAGATTTTTTCGGAGAAGTATAATTAGAGCTTAAGTAGATAAGAAATGCCAGTAAAAAAGCACAAACCAATTACTCCAGGACGTAGACACTACGTAAGTAATACGAATAGTGAACTGACGTCTAAGTCTAGTAAGCCATACAAAAAGCTTACTGTTGGTCTTAAGAGATCAGGTGGTCGTAACCATGATGGTAAGATGACCATGAGAAACATTGGAGGTGGTCATAAGAAGAAATATAGAATCATAGACTTCAAGAGAGACAACGATGGTGTCAAAGGTGAAGTAATGACGATAGAGTATGATCCGAACAGATCAGCATACATTGCTCTTGTAGATTTTGCAGGAGAGAAGAGATATGTTATAGCCCCTAATGGATTGAAAGTAGGAGCAACTATCGTTTCTGGAGCAACAGCTACACCAGAAGTAGGTAACACTATGTTTCTAAAAGATATTCCTCTAGGTGCTGATATTCACGCAATAGAAATGACACCTGGAAAAGGTGCTCAATTAGCAAGAAGTGCAGGAACCTACGCTACTCTGATGGGTAGAGAAGGAAAATATGCAATCGTTAAGTTGCCAAGTGGTGAGGTAAGAAAAGTGTTGATGACTTGTAAGGCAACAATAGGATCTACTTCTAATCCAGATCACGGTCTTACTGTAATGGGTAAGGCAGGTAGAAACAGATGGAAAGGTAGAAGACCAAGAGTTAGAGGTGTAGCGATGAACCCAGTAGATCACCCGATGGGTGGTGGTGAAGGTAAAGCTTCAGGAGGGCACCCTAGATCTAGAACTGGTGTAATGGCCAAAGGTCAGAAGACAAGAAACACTAAGAAGTACTCTTCTAAGTTGATTATTTCTAAGAGAAAAACGAAAAATAAATAAGCATGGCTAGATCTCTTAAAAAAGGTCCTTATGTACACCACAAGCTTTTGACTAGGGTACAGAAAGCGCAAGAATCGACAAAAAAGTCTGTACTGAAGACTTGGTCTAGATCTTCAATGGTTATCCCGACTATGGTAGGAATTACTATTGCAGTTCATAATGGAAAAACTTTTGTTCCTGTGTATGTAACTGAGAATATGGTAGGTCATAAATTAGGTGAATTTGCACCAACGAGGACTTACAAAGGTCACGCAGGAAATAGATAATTAATAGCTAATTAGTTAGTGATGGAAGCAATAGCAAAATTGAAAAACGTATCTCTCTCAGCAAGAAAAATGAGATTCGTTGCAGATAGTGTCAGAGGAAGATCAGTAGATGATGCCCTCAATATTCTTAAGTTTTCTAAAAGAGAAGCTTCTGAGTATGTTGAGAAACTAGTACTCTCTGCAATCTCCAACTGGGAGAATAAATTAGATATGGCATATAATGCTGACGACTATGGCTTGTTTATAAAAAGCATCCATGTTGATGAGGCAGGAATGCTTAAGAGATTCAGACCAGCGCCACATGGTAGAGCGCACAGAATCAGAAAGAGATCAAACCACGTAACTATTGTGGTTTCTAATAAAGTAGAGTTGGAAAACGATAATACTAACGAAACAACTGAAGAATAAACTAATATGGGTCAAAAGACTAATCCTATAGGTAATCGTTTAGGCATCATCAGAGGTTGGGAATCCAACTGGTATGGTGGCAAGAACTTCGCTGATAAAGTAGTAGAAGATGAGAAAATCAGAAACTACCTTATGGCAAGAGTCAACAAAGGTGGAATCGCAAGAATTATAATTGAAAGAACTCTAAAGAGAATCACAGTTACAGTTCATACATCTAGACCAGGAATTATCATAGGAAAAGGAGGATCAGAGGTAGATAGAATTAGAGAAGAGCTTAAGAAGTTAACTGGACAAGATGTACAGATTAACATTGTAGAGATAAGAAAGCCGGAATTGGATGCTGCAATCGTAGCAGAATCTGTAGGAAAGCAACTAGAGGGAAGAGTAAACTTCAGAAGAGCAATCAAGATGGCTATACAGTCTACGATGAGAGCTGGAGCTGAAGGGATAAAGATAAGAGTAAGTGGAAGATTGAATGGCGCGGAGATGGCAAGAAGTGAAGAATTTAAAGATGGTAGAACACCATTGCATACATTCAGAGCGGACATCGATTACTCTCTATACGAAGCATTGACAGTCTATGGTAAGATCGGTGTGAAATGCTGGATCTGTAGAGGAGAGGTGTTAGGAAAGAGAGATCTTTCACCTAATGTTGGCGATCCTAACCAGAAAGGTGGTAGAGGAGGCAAGAGACAAGGCGGAGGCCGGGGTGGAAATAATAGAGGTGGAAACAGAGGCGGAGGCCGAGGTGGAAACAATAGGGGTGGAAATAGAAACAGCAGAAATTAGATATATCAATTTGTAGTACCTTTGCGCAACTTTTTGCGTAGGTAAAATAATAAGAGAATATGTTACAGCCTAAACGTACAAAATACAGAAAGCAACAGAAGGGAAAGAACAAAGGGATGGCTCAGAGAGGGAGCACTATTGCTTTTGGTTCATTCGGTCTGAAGACATTAGAGAATGCTTTCATTACGAATAGACAAATTGAATCTGCAAGGATTGCGATGACAAGACACATGCAGAGACAAGGGAAAGTATGGATAAGAATATTTCCAGACAAGCCTATCACATCAAAGCCATTAGAGGTAAGGATGGGTAAGGGTAAAGGAAACTTAGACCATTATGTAGCAAGAATAAGAGCAGGAAGAATAATGTTTGAGCTAGATGGTGTACCTCAAGAACTAGCTTACGAAGCTTTGAGACTAGCAGCTCAGAAACTACCTGTGCCAACGAAAACGATTACAAGACCTGATTACTCAGCATAGAAAACTAGAATAATGCCTAGTAAAAAATATATAGAGTTACAAGAGTTCACTGATGACGAGTTGAAAAACGAATTATCAGAAACAAGAACACAGTATCAAAAATTACAATTCGACAATACCTTGAAAGGGTTGGAGAATCCTCTTGCTTTGAGAGAAGTAAGAAGGGACATAGCCAGAATGAAGACTGAGCTAAGAAAAAGAGAATTGTCTGCATTGTCAGAAGAGCAAGTGGCAAACAGAACAAGAATAAAAGCACGAAGAAAGAAAAAATAATATGTCGACTGAACAAGAACAAAAGCAAATTCAGAAGAATAAGAAAACCAGAATTGGTTTAGTAACAAGTACCAAAATGGACAAGTCTATTACTGTGTCCGTAGAGAGAAAGTTACGTCACCCGATCTATGGTAAGTTCGTAAAGAAGACAAAGAAGTTTGTTGCCCACGATGAATCGAATGATTGCAATGAGGGTGATCTAGTAAAGATTATTGAGTCTAGACCTTTGAGTAAGAGGAAGAGATGGAGACTCACAGAAATTATAGAAAGAGCTAAATAAAAAACGATGATACAGCAAGAGAGTAGATTAAGCGTTGCTGACAACTCAGGTGCGAAAGAAGTACTTTGTATTAGAGTCCTTGGAGGATCTAAGAGAAGATATGCTTCTGTAGGTGACAAGATTATTGTTACCGTAAAAGATGCTTCACCAGGTGGTGTAAAGAAAGGTCTTGTTTCTCCTGCAGTTATCGTAAGAACTAAGAAGGAGATCAGAAGAAAAGACGGATCTTATATAAGATTCGATGATAATGCCGTGGTATTATTGACTGCTTCTGATGAGCCAAGAGGTACACGTATCTTCGGGCCAGTGGCGAGAGAGCTGAGAGATAAAGAATACATGAGAATTATATCATTAGCGCCAGAGGTGCTATAGAATATTATATAAGATGAGAAGTATAGATTCACATAAGACAACGAAGCTCCACGTAAAAAAAGGAGATAGAGTAGTCGTCATTTCTGGTGCTTTCAAAGGCACAGAAGGTGAAGTAAAGCAGGTTTTTCCCAAGAAATATCGTGCTATAGTAGAAGGTGTAAATGTAGCTAAGAAGCATACAAAACCTACTGCTGACCAGCCGGGAGGAATCAATGAAGTAGAGCAGTCTATTCACCTTTCTAATCTCTTATTACTAGATCCTAAGTCTGGTAAAGGTACAAGAGTAGGAAGAAAGAAGGTCGACGGCAAAAATGTTAGATATTCTAAGTCATCAGGAGAAATAATTAAGTAATGAGTTACCAACCGAGACTAAAAACAAAATATACTGAGGAGATCATACCGAAGCTAATCGAACAGTTTCAGTATAAGAGCAGTATGGAAGTACCTAAATTGGTCAAGATCTCTATGAATCAAGGGGTGGGTTTAGCAACTCAGGACAAGAAGCTAGTAGAGAATGCTGTGCAAGAAATGTCAATGATTGCTGGTCAGAAAGCTATTCCAACTATTGCTTCTAAGTCAGTATCAAACTTTAAGCTAAGAGAAGGCATGCCTATCGGGGCTAAAGTGACGCTTAGAAAAGAGAAGATGTGGGACTTCTTAGATAGATTCATATCAGTAGCACTTCCTAGAGTAAGAGACTTTAGAGGTATTAGCGATAAGAGTTTTGACGGTAGAGGAAACTACTCTATTGGTATAAAAGAGCAAATAATATTTCCAGAGATCAATATCGACAAGATCAATAAGATAACTGGAATGGATATAAATTTTGTAACAACTGCTAAGACAGATGCTGAAGCTTTAGCGCTCTTGAAGTTGTTAGGTATGCCTTTTAAGAATCAAAGAAACTAGGAGATAAAATGGCAAGAAAAGCACTAATCGCAAGAGAAGAAAAGCGAAGAAAACTCGTAGAGAAATATGCTGAGAAAAGAGCTCAGTTGAAGAAGGAAGGAAGATGGGATGAGTTAGATAAATTACCAAAGAACTCTTGTAAAGTGAGACTACATAACAGATGTAGACTTACTGGAAGACCTAAGGGTTATATGAGAAAATTTGGTATCAATAGAGTGACATTCAGAAAGATGGCTCTAGAAGGAAAGATTCCTGGATTAACAAAATCTAGCTGGTAGTAAAACCCCGCAAAAAGAAATTTAGAATGGTTACAGATTCAATAGCAGATTATCTTACTAGAATTAGAAATGCTCAGCAGGCTAAGCACAAGATTGTTGAGATTCCTGCTTCTAAAATGAAGAAAAGTATCACAGAGATACTTTATGACCAAGGTTTTATCCTTAAGTATAAATTTGATGATGATGCTGGAAAGCATGGTACGATCTTAATTGCAATCAAATATGACGGCAAGACGAAAGAACCAGTCATCAAAAAACTAGGAAGATTAAGTAAGCCAGGTCTTAGAAAGTATGTGAAGTCTGATGAGATTCCAAGAGCGATCAATGGCCTAGGAATAAATATAATATCTACCTCTAAAGGCGTGATGACAGATAAGCAAGCGGTGAAAGAGAATGTAGGTGGAGAATTAATTTGTTACGTACACTAATTAAAGAAAATGTCTAGAGTAGGAAAAGCACCGATTACATTGCCTAGTGGCGTTAGTTTTGATATTACCAAAGGTAACTTCATTACAGTAAAAGGCCCTAAAGGTGAATTAAACTTGCAAGCCGATCCAGATTTGGAGTTCAAGCTTGAAGATGGTACGCTTAACATAGCAAGACCAACAGAGCAAAAAAGACATAAAGCCATGCATGGCTTATATAGAGCTCTAGTTAACAATATGGTGGATGGTGTCGCTAATGGTGTCACCAAAGAATTAGAATTAATAGGTGTAGGTTACAGAGTTTCTAACTCAGGAAATCTATTGGAATTAACTCTAGGATATTCTCACCCTATCTACTTCTATGTACCAGATGAGGTCAAAGTAGAGACGAAAATGGAAAAAGGATCACCTCCTACTATTATTCTGACCAGCCATGACAAACAACTAGTAGGTCAAGTAGCTGCTAAGATCAGAGCATTTAGAAAAGTAGAGCCTTATAAAGGTAAAGGTGTTAGATTCAAAGGAGAACAAATAAGAAGAAAAGCTGGTAAGACAGCAAGCGCTTAATATTAGTACAACATGGGAAAGATTACTAAAAAAAGAAAGATTCAATATAGAATCAGAAAATCAGTTAACGGTACAGCTGATGTACCAAGACTTTCTGTTTTTAGAAGTAATAAATACATCTACTGTCAGCTGATAGATGATGTGAATGGCGTAACCATTGCAGACGCTAACTCTAAAGCATTAAAAGCAGGTTCTGATTTAGCTTCCGCTAAGAAAGTAGGGGAGACTATCGCTCAGAAGGCGAAGAGCAAAAATGTTGATAGAGTAGTATTTGACAGAGGTGGTAACTTGTACCATGGTAGAGTAAAAGCTCTTGCGGATGGAGCAAGAGAAGCTGGACTCCAATTTTAAACACAATTAGAAGAATAAACGTATAAGCACTTATAATGGCTGGACGAAACGATAAAGGAAATAAAAGAAAAGCTGTAGAAACTTCAGATCTTAAGGATAAGTTGGTCAGCCTTAATAGGGTAACCAAAGTATCCAAAGGGGGACGTACATTCAGCTTCTCTGCATTAGTAGTTCTTGGAGATGGAAAAGGTAAAGTAGGGCATGGGCTTGGAAAAGCAAGAGATGTACAAGAATGTATAGCGAAAGCTGTAGAAGATGCAAGAAAGAATCTTGTGACAGTTCCTATTATCAATGGAACTATACCTCACGAACAGAAAGGTAAATATGGTGCTGGTAAAGTACTTATCAAGCCGGCTGCTGATGGTACCGGTGTAATCGCAGGAGGTGCAATGAGAGCTGTACTAGAGAGTGCAGGAGTTGGAAACGTATTAGCTAAATCTCAAGGGTCGTCTAATCCTCATAACGTAGTAAAAGCTACCATGGATGCCCTGAAGAGACTGAGAAGTCCACATGAAGTAGCTAGACAAAGAGGAATTTCTTTAGAGAAACTTTTTGAAGGATAAGCCATGAGTAAAATAAAACTAACACAAGTCAGAAGTATCATCGATAGGCCTAAAAAGCAGAAAGATACGATGAAGGCTCTAGGACTAAGAAAAATGAACCAGACTGTAGTGAAGGAATCTTCTCCTCAGGTATTGGGAATGGTAAATAAAGTGAAGCACCTATTGAAGGTGGAAGACGCTTAATATTAACAGAAGAAATTTACATCAAGATGGAATTGCATAATCTTACACCAGCTAAAGGATCCGTAAAAAAGAGAAAGCGAATCGCTCGTGGACAAGGATCAGGAACCGGTGGCACTTCTACCAGAGGACATAAAGGAGCAAAATCCAGATCTGGATATAGTAGAAAAAGAGCTTTTGAAGGTGGTCAGATGCCACTACAAATGAGATTGCCAAAAAGAGGATTTAAGAATCCTAACAGAATAAACTACACAGCTTTAAATTTGTCAAGACTACAACAGTTGAGTGACAAATTTGGAATGAAGGAAGTCTCTATAGATGCCCTTTATGAAAAACGAATTATAAAGAAAGGCGAGAAAGTTAAGGTTTTAGCAAATGGCGAAATTACTTCCGCTATCAACGTTAAGGTCCACGCTATCTCCGAAAAGGCTAAGTCTCAGATTGAATCAAAAGGCGGTTCAGTTACCTTACTTTAAAATTGAAGAATGAACAAGTTTATTGAAACTTTTAAGAACATCTGGAAAATTGATGAGTTGCGTAACAGAATACTGTTCACGCTAGTAATATTAGCTATCTACAGAGTAGGCTCATTTATAGTATTACCCGGTGTCAACTCCGCAGCATTAGAAAATGCTGTCAGCCAAAGAGGATCAAATGATATCCTCGGATTAATAAACACGTTCACTGGTGGAGCATTTAACCAAGCGGCAATTTTCGCACTGGGTATCATGCCTTATATCACGGCATCGATCATTGTACAACTACTAGGTTTCGCAGTACCTTACTTCCAAAAACTCCAACAAAAGGAAGGAGAGTCTGGTCGTAAGAAGATAACACAGATTACAAGATTACTTACAGTATTCATCACCTTGGTTCAAGGTGGAGGATATCTTACGTATCTCAATACAATGCCTGGTGCAGTGCACCAATCATTGAGCCCATCTATATTCTGGTTCTCTAATATTATCATCCTTTCGGCAGGTACCATATTTGCAATGTGGTTAGGTGAGAAGATTACAGATAGAGGTATTGGAAATGGAGTTTCTCTACTTATCACGATAGGTATTATCGCAACTTTACCAAGATCATTCGCGACAGAGGTTATCTCTCAGTTCAATGGTGGAGGAGGTTTCTTATTGATTCTTGAGTTTGCAGTTTTATTCTTTGTGGTCTTAGCTACAGTATTAGTAGTACAAGGGGTGAGAAGAATTCCTATACAATTCGCTAAGAGAATGGTAGGAAGAACGGGTGCTAACATGCCTGCAGCAGGTGCTAGAGATTACATTCCTCTTAAAGTTAATGCTTCTGGAGTAATGCCGATAATCTTTGCTCAAGCGATAATGTTCTTGCCAGTTACAATTGCCCAATGGGTGAGTAGAGGTGGAACCCCAGGTAATTTCTTAATGAGTCTAAGTGATTGGAAATCTATTCCATACAATATAATTTTCTTCATACTCGTAGTGATTTTTACTTATGTCTACACAGCATTATTAGTAAATCCACAGCAGTATGCAGAATACCTTAAAAGACAAAACGCATTTATACCTGGAATAAAACCAGGGTCTATGACGCAAGAGTTTATTGATACTCTAACTACAAGAGTGACCCTTCCGGGATCTATCTTCTTAGGGTTGATATCAATACTCCCTGCTATCATTGCCGCTTTTGGAGTGAATGATGCTTTTGCTCTTTTCTTCGGAGGAACCTCACTACTAATCTTAGTAGCAGTTGTTCTGGATACACTTCAGCAGATTGAATCTTACCTACTAATGAGAAAGTACGACGGTCTCGTTAAGTCTGGTCGAATTAAAGGCAGAAGTGGTATGCAGACTATTGGAGCGGGTATGTAATGATTTATTACAAAACCCCAGAAGATATCGAACATATCAGGGAGAGTTGTCTTCTTGTTTCTAAAACGCTTGCTCATGTAGCATCTATTCTAAGACCTGGAATTACTGGTCTAGCGATAGATAAAGCTGCAGAAGAATTCATACTTGACCACGGAGCTAAGCCGGGCTTTAAAGGCTATAGAGGTTTTCCTGGAACTCTTTGTATATCCCCAAATGAAGGTGTTGTACATGGTATCCCTAAAGATATAGAGTTTAAAGAAGATGATGTGCTGAGTATAGATTGTGGCTCTTATATGAATGGCTACTATGGTGATTCAGCGTTTACCTTCGCTATGGCTGGAGTAGATGATGAAGTCATGGAATTATTGGTGACTACTAATGAGTCCTTATATAAAGGTATCGAGCAGGCAAAAGTAGGAAATAGGATAGGAGACATCAGTCATGCTATCCAGCAGTACACTGAAGATAAGGGCTATGCAGTGGTAAGAGAGCTCGTAGGACATGGAATAGGAAAGAATCTCCACGAACCGCCCGAAGTACCGAACTTCGGCAGACGTGGAAGAGGACAAAAAATAAAGGAAGGACTGGTAATAGCAATAGAGCCTATGATTAATCTAGGAACTAAAGCTGTAAAGCAGTCAGATGATGGCTGGACGATAATTACTAAGGATCTTAAACCCTCTGCACATTTTGAGCATACTATAGCAGTTACGGGAGATGGAGCCGATATTTTGTCTAACCATGACCTGATTGTAGAGGTTATAAAAAATAATCCAGAAATCAGGAAAATCTCCTTAAAAAAATAGATATTTGCACTCCAAAAATTTTTAATGTCAAAAAAGAACCTAATTGCTCAAGATGGCGTCATTGAAGAAGCGCTTTCCAACGCAATGTTTAGAGTAAGACTTGAGAATGACCATCTTATTGTCGCCACTATTTCTGGAAAGATGCGTATGCACTACATCAGAATACTACCAGGTGATAAAGTAGCTGTCGAAATGTCTCCTTACGATTTGACAAGAGGAAGAATTACATATAGATATAAATAACTATGAAAGTAAGAGCATCCATAAAGAAGAGATCTGCAGACTGCAAGATCGTAAGACGTAAAGGGAAGCTTTATATTATTAACAAGAAGAACCCTAAGTTCAAACAAAGACAAGGCTAGATTATGGCTAGGATTGCAGGAGTAGATTTACCCAAGAACAAAAGAGGCTGTATCAGCCTTACCTACATTTACGGAATTGGAGCCACTAGAGCTGTGAAGATTCTAGATACAGTAGGCATAGATCATAACACTAAAGTTAATGATTGGTCAGACGAGAATATCAAGCAGATATCTAAGATGATCCAAGATGACTACCTAGTAGAAGGGGAGTTAAGATCTGAAGTGCAGACTAACATTAAGAGATTAATGGATATCGCATGTTATAGAGGATTGAGACATAGAAAAGGTCTTCCAGTCAGAGGACAAAGAACTCAGACTAATGCTAGGACTCGAAAAGGAAAAAAGAAAACTGTTGCTAACAAGAAGAAAGCGACTAAATAAATCATAGTATGTCAAAGGCAAAGAAGGCAAAGAAAAGAAAGGTTAATGTCGAGCCGGAAGGTTTGGTATATATCAAAGCAAGTTTCAATAATATCATAATCTCGCTTACAAATAAGTCAGGTCAGGTTATTTCTTGGGCTTCAGCTGGAAAAGCAGGATTTAGAGGTTCTAAAAAGAATACTCCTTTTGCTGCACAGATAGCTGCTAAAGATGCTGCACAGACAGCTTATGATGCTGGAATGAGATATGCAGAAGTTCTTGTTAAAGGCCCCGGATCTGGAAGAGAAGCGGCTATAAGAGCGATAGATGAGATTGGTATCAAAGTAACCAGAATCAAGGATGTTACTCCTATTCCTCATAATGGTTGTAGACCACCTAAAAAGAGAAGAGTCTAAGCTGCATTTATTGCAATACTAACTAAGAAGATAATTCAATGGCAAGATATACTGGACCGACTACTAAAATTGCAAGAAAATTTGGAGATGCTATCTTCGGACCGGATAAGAGTTTCGAAAGAAGAAAGTATCCGCCTGGACAGCATGGTAACGGAAGAAGAAGAAAGCAAAAGTCAGACTATGCTACTCAGTTGACTGAGAAGCAAAAAGCAAAATATACTTACGGAGTCTTGGAAAGACAATTCCGTAATCTCTTCACAAAAGCCGCTGGAAAAAGTGGTGTAACTGGTGAGATCTTACTTCAGTATCTTGAAGCAAGATTAGATAACTCTGTATTCAGATTAGGAATAGCACCTACTAGAAGAGCAGCTAGACAATTAGTTTCTCACAAGCATATCCTAGTTAATGGTATCCTTACTAATATCCCATCTTACCAGCTCAAGCCTGGAGATGTCGTTTCTGTAAGAAATAAATCTAGACACCTAGAAGTAATCCAAAATACTGTGGGCACTAGAAATACTGAAGCAAGAAAGTGGACATGGATGGAGTGGAATCCAGAAAGAATGGAAGGTACTTTTCTTGAGTACCCTGAAAGAGAGAAAATCCCGGAAAATATCAATGAACAACTTATTGTAGAACTCTACTCTAAGTAATTCATAAGCTTAATTGTGTTCCAGTGTAAGCGACGGCTTGCACTGTTGTAATTGGTGAATTCATTCTATTAAATCAGCGCATGAGTATTTTAAATTTTCAACGACCAAATAAGATTCTTTTAACTAAGGCAACTGAGTTCGATGGTAACTTCGAGTTCAAACCGTTGGAGCCTGGTTTTGGTCAAACAATCGGAAATTCTTTAAGAAGGGTCCTATTATCTTCATTAGAAGGTCATGCAATTTCTGCAGTAAGAATAGCAGGTGTAGACCATGAGTTCTCTACCATCAAAGGAGTATTCGAGGATGTAGTGGATATCATACTTAACCTCAAGCAGGTAAGGTTGAAGCCAGAAATAGACATGCCTGACAGTGATAGCGAAAAGATATACTTAACCATTAGTGGAAAAGAGCAATTAACTGCTGCAGATATAGAAGCTCATACTAACGTGTTCAAGGTGATGAATCCTGAGTTAGTTATATGCAGCATGGAGAAATCAGTAAATCTGGAAATAGAGCTTACTGTTACAAAAGGAAGAGGATATGTCTCTGCAGGAGAAACACTTTCTAAAGATGCGCCTATAGGTGTAATACCAGTAGATGCTATCTATACTCCTATTAAGAATGTCGCTTACCAAGTAGAAAATACAAGGGTAGGACAAAGAACGGATTACGAAAAACTTTCGATAGATATAAAGACAGATGGCACGATCCATCCTGAAGAGGCAGTAAAGCAAGCTTCTCGAATTCTTATTCAGCACTTAATGCTGGTTACTGATGAGAACATTACGTTCGAAACAGAGAAGAGCAGAGAAGATGACATCGTCGATGAGCACATCTTACATATGCGTAAGTTGCTTAAGACTCCTCTAGAAGATTTAGATCTATCTGTAAGAGCCTATAACTGTCTGAAAGCTGCTAAGATCAATTCTCTAGGAGAAATGGTGAAGTATGATACCAATGAACTTTTGAAGTTCAGAAACTTTGGTAAGAAGTCACTAGTAGAAATAGAAGAGTTACTTCAGAATAAAGGTCTAACCTTCGGTATGGATCTTTCTAAGTACAAGCTAGACGAAGAGTAAGAGATAACAGGTCGCATCGACTCAGCATAGCTGGACCTCATTATAAAAATAGCGTATACAGATTCTGACCAATATATACAGGTCGATTAACCTTTTTCAGAATCAGTGATGCAACTAACTACAAGTCATGAGACACGGTAAAAAATTCAACCACCTCGGTAGAAAGAAAGGCCACAGAAAGGCACTTTTCAAAAACTTATCTAATGCTCTAGTTGAGCACAAGAGAATCAACACAACCTTAGCAAAAGCAAAAGCGCTTAGAGTATTCATCGAGCCTCTAGTTACTAAAGCTAAGACAGATTCTAGTCACTCAAGAAGAGTGGTATTCAGTGCTCTACAAAGTAAGGAAGCCATCAAAGAATTATTCGGCCCTATTGCTGCCAAAGTAGCTGATAGACCGGGCGGTTACACTAGAATAATCAAAACTGGATTCAGAAAAGGTGATGGTGCTGAAATGGCAATGATAGAGTTCGTAGATTATAATGAAGTCTACTCTAACAAGAAAGAATCATCTGGAGGAAGAAGAAGGAGAAGAAAAAAGAAGGGCGGAGCTACAGCCGCAGCTGCTACAGCAGCCGCAGTGACACAAGCTTCTTCAGAAGAAGAATAAAACTTTTCAGAAAGGAAGACATTTTTTGTCTTCCTTTTTTATTTCCACCCAGTCGAAAGCCTACATATTAAGCCCTTTCATTATATTTGAATCCAATCAATAAACTAATGTCAGACTCATCATTACATACTGCAATCTTACTCTTAGAAGATGGCACTTATTACAAAGGAAAAGCCGCTGGCTTCTCAGGAATAGGAACGGGAGAATTATGCTTCAATACCGGGATGACAGGCTATCAAGAAATATTTACAGACCCTTCTTATGCTGGGCAGATACTAGTAACTACTAATGCACATATTGGAAATTACGGTATCAAGGATGCGGAAACAGAATCTGAGAAAGTTCAGATAGCTGGGCTAGTTTGTAAAAACCTTACGGATGAATATTCACGTCCACTAGCTGATGAAGATATCCAAGCATATTTTGAAAAGAATAAAATTGCTTGTATTCATCAGATAGATACAAGAGAAATAGTCAAACACATACGTGATAAAGGTGCAATGAACTGCTTGATTAGTACATCAGAAATGGACTTAGATGTTCTAAGACAGAAGTGTAAAGAAATACCTTCTATGGAAGGACTAGAACTAGCCTCTAAGGTTAGTACTGCAGAAGCTTATGAAATGGGTGGATCTGATGCTGATGTGAAAATTGCAGTATTGGACTTTGGCACTAAGAAAAACATTCTACGTTGTATGGAAGAGCGCGGTGCCAAATTAAAGGTATTCCCTGCTAAGACAACTGCTGAAGAGGTGAGAGCTTATGGTGCAGATGGATATTTCCTTTCCAATGGACCCGGTGATCCTGCATCTATGGATTATGCCATATCAACAATTAAGGAATTGATCAGAGATGACAAGCCTATGTTCGGTATCTGTCTTGGTCATCAGTTACTTGCTCTTGCAAATGATATCCCTACTTACAAGATGCATAATGGGCATAGAGGAATTAATCATCCTGTCAAGAATCTGCTCACGGGTAAGTGTGAAATCACCAGCCAAAACCACGGTTTTGGAGTCAGCCCAGAAGCCATCAAAGCAAGTGATAAAGTAGAAATTACACATGTCAATCTCAATGACGATACCATAGAAGGTATCAAGATAAAAGGTACTGCAGCCTATTCGGTACAGTATCACCCAGAGGCTTCTCCAGGACCACATGATTCTAGATACCTCTTTGATCAGTTTATAGATAATATTAAAGCACATAATAAAACCTTAGCCTAGTGAGTAGAATTGTAGATATATCAGCAAGACAGATTTTAGATTCTCGAGGTAATCCGACCGTAGAGGTTGATGTAACTACAGAGAATGGATTCTTAGGAAGAGCAGCCGTCCCTTCCGGTGCATCTACAGGAAAATATGAAGCAGTTGAGCTCAGAGATGGTGTGAAGAAACACTGGATGGGTAAAGGTGTCTCAAAGGCTATAAAGAATGTTAACACTAAGCTCGCAGATGCCCTTATCGGACAGTATGTATTCGAACAAAGAGCGATTGATGAGCTAATGATAAAGTTAGACGGCACTCCTAATAAATCAAAGTTAGGAGCCAATGCTATGCTGGGTATTTCTTTAGCGGCGGCAAAAGCGGCAGCTCAAGAAGCACATCAGTCACTCTTTAGATATGTAGGTGGGGTCAATGCTTATACACTACCAGTGCCGATGATGAATATTTTGAATGGAGGATCTCATGCGGATAACAGCATTGACTTTCAAGAATTTATGATCGTGCCTATCGGAGCAAAGACATTTTCGGGTGCTTTAAAAATGGGAGTTGAAGTTTTTCATCACCTAAAAAAGGTATTGAAATCCCAAAACTATTCTACCAACGTTGGTGACGAAGGAGGTTTTGCGCCTAACATTAAGTCCAATGTAGAAGCTATAGAAATAGTACTGAAGGCTATAAAGTCTGCGGGCTATAAAGCTGGAAAAGATATATGGATTGCAATGGATGCAGCTGCATCAGAGTTTTATGATTCGAAGAAGAAAGGGTATCACTTCCATAAGTCTACAGGCAAGAGACTTAAGTCTGCTGGGATGGTAGACTACTGGGTAGATTGGACTAAGAAGTATCCAATCTTCTCCATAGAAGATGGACTAGATGAAGATGACTGGAAAGCGTGGAGTGCTCTGAATAGTGCGGTTGGAGATAAAGTTCAGTTGGTAGGTGATGATTTATTTGTCACTAATACCAAGAAACTAGCAAGAGGAATAAAAGAAGGAGCAGCCAACTCCATACTCATAAAAGTGAATCAAATTGGCACACTTACAGAAACTATTGATGCAGTGTCACTTGCTAAAGCTAATAAGTACACTAGTGTCATGAGTCATAGATCAGGTGAGACGGAAGATGTCACTATCGCAGACTTGGCAGTGGCCTTAAATACAGGTCAGATTAAGACGGGTTCTGCTTCTAGGAGTGATAGAGTGGCTAAATACAATCAATTATTGAGAATAGAACAGGAATTAGGCTCAATGGCCTATTATCCAGGTACTGATATATTAAAGAAATAGATTATATATATTTGTTCTAGAAAATTTTCCCAATGAATTTAAAGGAAAAAGTTTTAGAGAAACTACAGTCTGTTAGTTCTAAATCCTTCTTTAATAAATACTATTTAGCCATATTCGCATTCGTAATTTGGCTTAGCTTCTTTGATAGGTATAGTTTCTATACTCAATACAAATTGACCCAAGCAGTCAATCAGCTGGAAGAGAAAAAAGAAGACTACGAATTACAACTCGAAAAAGCGCTTGTCGAACGTCAAACGATCGAAAGCGACATCGAAAAATATGGTCGAGAAAAGTATTTTTTCCATCGCCCAGATGAAGAAGTGATTTTAATAAAGTAAACAAATCCAATGGCAGTACTAGTTACTAAAGATTCAAAAATCATTGTTCAAGGCATTACCGGTAAAGAGGGTAGTTTCCACACGGAGCAGATGATAGAATATGGAACACCAATCATAGGCGGTGTGACACCTGGAAAAGGTGGTCAAGAGCATCTAGGCGTTCCAGTTTATAACACAGTAAGTGAAGCAGTAACTAAGGGAGGTGCTGACACTTCTATAATTTTTGTTCCACCACCATTTGCAGGCGATGCTATAATGGAAGCGGCAAGTGCTGGTATCAAAGTGATAATCTGTATCACGGAAGGTATTCCAGTACAAGACATGGTCAAGGTCAAAGCCTATATAAATGATTTCGACTGCAGATTAGTAGGACCAAATTGCCCAGGTGTTATGACTCCAGGACAGGCTAAAGTAGGTATCATGCCAGGTTTTATCCATAATCCGGGTAGAATAGGAATCGTCTCTAGATCAGGAACACTAACCTATGAAGCAGTGGATCAAGTGACTAAAGCAGGCATGGGACAATCTACTTGTATAGGGATCGGAGGAGATCCTATACCGGGTACAACTACCAAAGAAGCTGTAGAACTACTCATGAATGATCCTGACACAGATGGCATCGTCATGATAGGAGAGATCGGTGGAAACATGGAAGCCGATGCTTCTAGATGGATAAAAGAACATGGAACGAAACCTGTCGTTGGGTTTATCGCAGGTCAGACAGCACCTAAAGGTAGAACGATGGGACATGCTGGTGCGATAGTAGGAGGTAAAGATGATACTGCAGAAGCTAAGATGGAGATCATGAGAGAATGTGGAATCTCAGTAGTTAACTCTCCAGCTGATATAGGTGCTACTATGGCAGAGCTCATGGGGGTCGCACCATCTAAGTCTGCAAGTGAAATAAAAAAGATGCTAGAACCAGAATTAGTTGAGTATGCTAACTCTATCGGTATAGCTGCACATGTAGATGATTTGAAAGCAGATACCTTAGCGAAAGTGTTAAGTAAATTAGGATTGAGCTAATTCAATCTCATAAAGAAAATGAAGCCCTTCAGTTATAATAATTGAAGGGCTTTTTGTTTTTATCTTTACAACCAATGAAAAAAAGGTTCTTTATAAACCTCGCCTATAACGGCGCAGATTATTGCGGCTGGCAGATTCAACCCAATGATCCCACTATTCAAGAAAGTATACAGACTGCACTTTCTACTTTGTATAATTCTGAAGTAAAGATTGTAGGTTGTGGAAGAACCGATACAGGAGTTCATGCCAGTGATTATTATGCCCACGTAGATCTACCAGAGCTCTTCACAGTTAAGAATCTAACCTACAAGCTTAATAACATGCTCCCAAAATCCATTGCAATAAAGCAGGTCTTTCCTGTTGCTGCAGAAGCACATACAAGATTTGATGCGACTAGTCGCTCTTATGTGTACAAGATGTGTTTCTTCAAAGATCCTTTCAGCATAAAAACTATCTATAAATATGATCAATCTGGGAGACCAGATTTTGACTTGATGAATAAGGCAGCAGCATTATTACTCGACTATAAAGAGTTCTTCCCATTCTGTAAGACGCATGCGGATAACGATACTTATAAGTGTAGTTTGTCTGTATCTGAATGGGTAAAGATTTCTGATGATGAATGGCATTATAAAGTGACTTCCGATCGTTTCTTGAGAGGTATGGTAAGAATGATAGTAGGCATGACTCTAAATGTAGGTTTGGGCAGAATGGAGCTAGAAGAAGTCCAAGCTGCAATGCAAAATCAGACACGACTGATCAGAGCCTGGTCTGTACCAGCCAATGGTCTATTTCTTGATGATATTACTTATCCCTATCTGAATGGCTGATCTGCAGGTCTACAGTCCTCAAGATAGTGCCCGACTAAGGTATGTCCTAGATTACGTCCTTCAGCAGAGGTGTGGCTTGGTCTACAGTTTGGCTAATGACCGAAGCGACCTCAATGATCTAGCAACGATCAACTATAGTGCGGAAACAATGTCTAAGGCGCTAACTATTGATTATTCTCTTTATCTAAATCAGCTAGAAGACGTACCTACCTTTGAGAAAAATCTAACTTTCTCTGATGGTGTAAGTTCATTTGATTTCCTAGCAGCGATTTTCTTTCTTCTGGCTAGGGTAGAGGAGTATGATACTCCACATGTAGACGAACATCAAAGATTCCAACCAGAATATAGTGCTCTATACAAAATAGGTTGTCTAGACTTCCCTATAATAGATACTTGGATCGGAATATTCAAAGATCAACTTTTGTCCAAGTTTGGAATTCAAACTAAAAAGGAAGCGTATGAATTTCACTCCACTATTGATATAGATCATCTCTATGCCTTCAAGCATAAGCCGGCTGTAATCAAGTATGGATCTATGCTGAAGCAAGTACTGACTTTGCAGATCCAAAAACTAAAAGATAGAACCAAGGCCCAAGATCCTTATGATAGAATAGAGGACATGCTCCAGTGGCATCAAGCTATTGGTCTATCGCCGCTTTGCTTTGTTTTGACAGCTCAGCGAGGGGATTATGATAAGTCCTTAGCTCCTAATAGTCTACACTTCATTCAGCAGATAGGAGAGCTTGCTCAGAAGGTTGATATTGGGATTCATCCTTCATATGCCTCTAACCATAGTGCGCATATTCTAAAAAAGGAGAAGAACGATCTAGCTGCAATCATCGACCGCCCATTATCTAAATCAAGACAACACTTTCTCAAACTTAGTTTTCCTGAGACTTATAGGCGACTGATAGAGCAGGGTATAAGTGAAGATTATACGATGGGATATGCAAGCCAATTAGGATTTAGAGCCGGTACTTCTCGACCTTTTTATTGGTACGATCTTCAAGCTGACAAAGCGACGGACCTGAAAGTTTTCCCTTTTCAAATTATGGACGTCACATTGAAAAACTATCTCAAGCTTAAGCCAAAACAAGCCTTAGAAAAAACTCAGAGTATTATAAAGGATATAAAGGCTGTCCATGGTACTTGCACTATTATATGGCATAACAGCTCTTTCTATGCAGCGGAAGGCTGGGCAGGCTGGGAAGAGATCTACAAAGAAATACTTTCGATAGCGACAGATAGAATCTGAATTATTCGTCCTAATCTCTAGATGCGTTTATTTTTGATACATGGAATCTATGGGTATCTCACCAGTTTTATTTCTCATTGTCGTAGGAGCTTACTTTCTATTACTCTTGGGTATTGCCTTCATTACCAGTAAGAATGCAGATACCCAAACTTTCTTTACTGCAGATAGAGAATCTCCTTGGTATTTAGTGGCCTTTGGTATGATAGGGGCCACTTTGTCTGGGGTGACTTTTATTTCCGTCCCTGGCTGGGTAGCAGATAGTCAATTCAGCTATATGCAGATGGTACTGGGTTATCTACTTGGTTACTTTATAATAGCGACGGTTCTAATGCCGATGTACTATAGGCTTAATCTGGTTTCTATATATACCTATCTCGAAGATCGATTCGGTATAGCTTCCTATAAGACTGGTGCTGGATTCTTCTTATTATCTAGAACTATTCAGGCTTCTTTCAGACTTTATCTAGTTGTTATAGTCCTGCAGACTTTTGTGATGAACGCATTAGGAGTTCCTTTCTGGGGGACGGTAATGATTACAATTTTACTGATCTGGTTATATACTTTCAGAGGAGGTATCAAGACTATTGTATGGACAGATGCGCTGCAGACTTCATGTATGATTATAGCGGTGCTTATGACTATTGTAGCGATAGCCTCTAGTATGAATTTATCCCTCGGAAATGTAGTGGTAGAGATCAAGAATAGCGACTATGCCTCTATATTTAATTTCAGTGGCGGATGGTCAGATCCAAAGAACTTTTTCAAGCAATTTTTTAGTGGGGCTTTCATTGCCGTAGTTATGACAGGTCTAGATCAAGATATGATGCAGAAGAATCTAACTTGTAAGAATATCGGAGATGCACAGAAGAATATGTTTTGGTTCAGTATAGTTCTGGTCTTTGCCAATATCATTTTTCTCTCGCTAGGAGCCATGCTCTACATGTATGCTGCTCAGAATGGAATTACCATCCCTGCAAAAGGGGATTTACTTTATCCGACTATCGCTTTAGAACATCTTTCACCATTGATAGGGGTGATGTTTGTGCTCGGTTTAGTTGCTGCCGCATACTCTAGTGCTGACTCTGCATTGACCGCATTGACAACCTCTTTTTGTATTGACTTCCTGGGCTTTAACGAAAATACTAGAACAGAACAGCAAAAGAAGAAAACGAGATTGGCTGTGCATATCATGTTTTCAATTGTACTCTTTATAGTTATTTCTATTTTCTATATGATAAATGATGATGCGGTCATCAGTCAAATATTTAAGGCTGCTGGGTATACTTATGGGCCCATACTTGGCTTGTATGCTTATGGCTTTTTTATGAAAGGACAGGTGTATGATAAGTGGGTGCCACTCGTTTGTTTACTTTCCCCAGTATTGACCTATATCATTAATGCTAACTCTGAGGCTTTGTTAGGCGGCTACAAATTTGGATATGAGTTACTGCTACTGAATGGACTCATTACCTTTATCGGATTAGGCCTGTTGACTAGGAGAACTGCACAGTGAACTTCTACATAAATTGTCTTGGTTGTTCTGCGGAAATCATAAGATCAATTTCCGACTACTTTTGCTTTCAAGGTTCAAGTAAATATGAAGGCGGAGAATACTAAAACCTCCTTAGCTCTAGCCAAATTAGATTTTATAATTTTGAGTATGGAAAAGGCAACAGAGAAAGACTCTAATTACAGACATCTAGAAAAAATGTCTACCACTGAGCTTCTTGAAAATATTAATCGAGAGGATCAAAAAGTGGCAATAGCAATCAAAGAGGTTTTGCCTCAGATTATAGCATTGACCGATGCAGTCTACGCAAAGATGAAGGCAGGAGGTCGCCTATTCTATATCGGAGCAGGTACTAGCGGTAGGTTAGGAATAGTGGATGCTTCAGAATGCCCTCCTACCTTTGGAGTGCCCCATGAGTGGGTCGTAGGCATTATCTCTGGCGGCGATAGAGCTATCAGAAAAGCTGTCGAGTTTGCTGAGGATGATGGGGAGCAAGCTTACCATGATTTACTTGAATATGGAGTGAGTACAGCTGATGTCGTTATTGGCATAGCTGCTTCTGGAACGACACCATATGTAATAGGAGGCTTGAAACAGTGTCAGTCCCTTGGAATTACCACTGGCTGTATTGTTTGTAATACATATTCTCCTGTTGCAAACGTATCTGACTACCCTGTGGAATGTATAGTCGGTCCAGAATTCGTGACAGGCAGTACGAGAATGAAAGCAGGCACTGCTCAGAAACTCATACTCAATATGATTAGTACCTCAGTCATGATCAAGCTGGGTAGGGTGGTAGATAATAAGATGGTGGATATGCAACTCTCTAATAACAAGCTAGTGGATAGAGGAGCTCAGCTCATAGTGAATCAATCGAGCTTGAGCTACGAAGCTGCTAAAGAATTATTATTGAAAGAGGGGTCTGTTAGAAAGGCTCTAGCTGCCTTGAAGTAAAATTAGAAATAACTTAGGCTTGAGGTCCTTGTTCCTCTAGCCACTTTTTGTAAGCTGCTTTTTCTTCAGCTATTCTTCTTTCTTCTTTTGTCATCTCAAAAGTATCTCTAGCTAGATAATACTCTTGGTCTGTAGATTCATTGGCCCAGGGATCAGGCTGTTCTTCATCTTGCTCTATGATTCCTTTGAATAGAAAGGCGACGATAATCCCTACTATACCTCCTAGTAAATGGCTTTCCCAAGATATACCCTCTTGGAATGGTACTATCCCTTGTAGATAGCCACTATACAGAATAGTGACAATAAGGGCTAAGACTATAGATTTAATATTCCTTCTGAAGATACCACTCCAGAAAATAAAAGATACCAAGCCATAGACAACACCACTTGCTCCGATGTGATAGACTGATCTTCCGAACAGCCAAACTGAAAATCCAGTCAGCAAATAAATAAACACAAAACTAGCCCAAGCCACACGTTTATAGAAGAAGTGGATAATAGTCGTCGTGACAAAAATAGGGGCTGCGTTAGAAAAAAGATGTTCCCAACTTCCATGCAGTAGAGGTGCTGCAATGATACCTTTCAAGCCATCTAGCTCTCTTGGAAATATTCCCCAATGTCCAAAATGGTTGCCAGTAAGGAAGTTTATGGTATGTATAGCGAAGATGACACAGACGAGTGATACACTGAATCTCAGTGCATCTATAATTAATTCGTTGGTCTTATCTTCAGAACTAGTGATACTACTTAAATCTTCGCTGAATCAATTTGATAAAAGTTCTTGCTTTACTCTGCATTGCCGGATTGTCCCAGTCGTATTTACTAGCAGCACTTTTCATTAGGACAGTTCTTGCTTCATCATAAGAATCTAAGCCATTAAGAGCCAACATTGTATTATTGAATTCATCTTGATTTCCTCCGAATAGCTCATTCACAGTAAATATCTTTTCATTGATACCCATGGCTCTTGTCAGGTCAGCGATAGGAGATTGACTCAGTTTATCTGAAAGCTCGCTAACAGAGTTCATTTCAAAGAGACTAGTCATTTCTGCGCTAAACCCACTTGGAGCTGCAGGAGCGGCTTGTTTAGAATCTGATGCAGAGGATGGCATAGCTGCAGGTACTGCTTCCTTTATTTTTTCTTGGACTTCAGGAAGTGTCTCTTCTTGCACTTCTTCTATGACCTCCTCGACCTCTTCTACCTTAGCTTTTTTCTCCTGCTCTTTCTTGAGCTTCTTCTCTTCTTTCTTTTGCTTTTTAAGGTCTTTGGCGATTTGATCATCTACAGATTCGCCGTCTGATAGTGATTCATAGAGTTCCTTAGCATAGGCCTTTAAGAGGTCTCTTTCTGTTGCACTTGATTCACCCAGGTCGGTGATTAATTCATAGAGCCTATTTATCTTTTTTAGGGCTTTAGCTGTTTTATCCAAGTTCATTATTATCCTTTTCCTTTTCTTTGCAATTATAATTCCTAATTTGGTCGATTCAGTAGGAATTTCCCTTCATTAACTGCTTTTTATCAATATTTAGTTTCTTTTAAGAATGTTTTTAGAGCCGAACTTCAGAGGACAGCGTAGCGGATGGATAGAAGTCATCTGTGGATCCATGTTTTCTGGTAAGACAGAAGAGCTCATAAGACGACTGAATAGAGCTAAGATTGCCAATCAACGCATCCAAATATTCAAACCTCTCAAGGATAATAGATACGCTGATGATGCTGTGGTATCGCATAATGAAAATGCCATAGAATCTATCTCAGTAGCAAGCAGCTATGATTTCTATGACCATCTTGGAGATGTAAATGTCGTCGGTGTAGATGAAGCGCAGTTTTTTGATGAGAAGCTACCAGAGGTCTGCCAGAAGATGGCCGTCAAAGGCATAAGAGTTATAGTCGCTGGATTAGATATGGATTTTAGAGGGAAGCCCTTTGGTCCCATTCCAGATCTGCTGGCAGTAGCAGAGTACATTACTAAGGTACATGCGATCTGTCCCCACTGTGCTAGTTTGGCCACGCATTCTTATCGTCTCTCAGATGAAAGCGAAACAGTAGTATTAGGCGAAAAGGATAAGTATGAGCCACGGTGTAGAATCTGTTACGAAATGGGAAATATTCTTGATTTCCGTAGATAAATAGCCCCACGACTTATTAACATTAGTCGTAATAACTTATTGCCTTTCAGCTACTCTTCCTTCCTTAAAAAGCCTACTTTTGCCGCCATCAAAAGCAGCCAATTTATGCCAACCAAAAAGATAAAATCCGCTCTGATCTCTGTATTTGATAAAGGAGGTTTAGATAAGATTATAGAATTGCTCAAAGCTTCAGATATAGAAGTCTATTCTACCGGAGGAACTTATAAGCATCTAGAGTCCAAAGGTCTCAGTCCTAAAAAGGTGGAAGATCTGACTTCATATCCCTCTATCTTAGATGGAAGGGTGAAGACCTTACATCCAAAAGTCTTTGGTGGTATACTGGCGAGAAGAGAGGAGAGTCATCAGTCGCAATTAGCTCAGTATGATATTCCAGAGTTAGATCTGGTAGTTGTAGACTTATATCCATTTGAGGACACTGTGAAGTCTACAGATGATGAGGCTCAGATCATAGAGAAGATTGATATTGGAGGGATTGCACTCATCAGGGCTGCCGCTAAGAACTATAATGATGTCGTCATCATTCCGTCTAAGGATCAATACCAAGATCTAGAAGTCATCTTAGGTGAGCAAGCAGGTACTAGTTCATTAGAGGATAGAAAGCGATTGGCTGCAGAGGCCTTTGCCACTTCTTCTCATTA
>CAKZVK010000014.1 GCA_937921825.1 uncultured Saprospiraceae bacterium | reverse complement strand
TCAGGAAGTGTTACTTCTAATACAGGAGATTGTTCAGGTGGCGGTTTAACAATAACTTACTCAGGAACGGATAACTGTGGTAATGCGATCAGCACTACTTGTGCTGTGACAGTTACTTCAGGTGCGCCTGCAACAGTTGTTTGTCCTAATCTACCTTCAGTAGGTTGTGATCAGACAGCTAGTTATACGGTACCTGCTGCGACTTATAGCGGAGCATGTAATAATAATGGTACGCTTTCTGGAACTGTTACGAATAGTGATTTCGATTGCTCAGGGGGAACAATGACAGTAAGCTACTCAGGAAACGATAGTTGTGGAAACACAATAAGTACTACATGTACTGTGTCTGTAACAGGAGCAGGACCTGCTACAATAGCTTGTCCTACCTTACCACCTGCTGATTGTGATCAAGTAGCTGGATACACAGTACCTGCAGCATCATTCTCAGGAGGATGTGGAAATGCAGGAACTGTGAATGGATCTGTGACAGCAACGAATGTTGACTGTAATGGAGGAAGCTTGACGATTACTTATTCAGGTACAGATAACTGTGGAAACACAATAAGTACAATTTGTACAGCTACTGTGTCAGGAACTGGACCAGCTACGATAGCTTGTCCGACCTTGCCATCAGTAAGCTGTGATCAAGCAGATAACTATAGTGTACCTGCTGCTTCTTACGCAGGAGCCTGTGATAACAACGGAACAGTAAGCGGTAGTATAACTACTAGCAATTATGATTGCGGTGGAGGGTTACTTACAATTAGCTATTCTGGCACAGATCAATGCGGAAATGCAATAAGTACTACTTGTAGTGCAACAGTTACTTCTGGGGCACCGGCAACAGTTGTTTGTCCTACGCTACCAGCTGTAAGTTGTGATCAGACTGCAAACTATGCAGTGCCTTCAGCTACATTCAGTGGAGGATGTAACAACATAGGTACTGTAAATGGTACTGTTACTGCAAATAACTTTGATTGCTCAGGAGGAACTATGACATTGACTTATTCAGGAGCTGATAACTGCGGAAATACAGTAGGTACTACTTGTACGGTGACTGTATCAGGAGCAGGACCAGCGACAATAGAATGTCCAACTCTTCAACCTGTTAACTGTGATCAGATAACTGGGTATGTAGTTCCTGCAGCATCATACAATGGTGGATGCAGTAACGCTGGAACAGTAAGTGGTTCTGTTACAAGCTCAAATGTTGATTGTAATGGAGGAAGCTTGACAATTACTTACTCTGGAAATGACAACTGTGGAAATGCGATTAGTACAACTTGTACTGTAGCAGTCTCAGGATCAGGACCAGCAGCTATTACTTGTCCTACGCTTCCATCTATATCATGTGATCAAGTTGCAGGTTATCAAGTACCAGCAGCTTCATTTGCAGGAGCATGTAATAATTCTGGAACAATTAGTGGAACAGTTACTACTAGCAGTTTTGACTGTTCTGGTGGAACACTATCTGTAACCTATGAAGGAAATGATAATTGTGGAAATGCAATAAGTACTGTTTGTACAGTGACTGTAACAAGCGCAGGCCCTGTGGCTCTACCTTGTCCTACACTTGCGGCTCCAGTTACTTGTGCAGAGGCTGTAAACTGGATACCACCAACATTGTCTTACAATGGTGCTTGTAATAATTCTGGTGTACTATCAGGATTGATAACAGCAACTAACTTAGGCTGTACAGGTGGTTCGATAGAAGTGCTTTACTCTGGAACTGACCAGTGTAATAATAATATTAGTCAAAACTGTGTCTTCAGCGTAGAGGCTTGTGGTCAGCCTCAAGATGAAATCACTAACCAGACTATATGTATGGGAAGCTCTTACCAGTGGCCAGCAAATGGTCAGGATTATAATGCTGCAGGTACTTACGAAGTTGAGTTGACTGATGCGAATGGATGTATTTATAACGCGATATTGATTTTGACAATGCATCCACAGACTCCTGATGTAACTACAACTCAGGAAATATGTCAAGGAGAGAGTTACCAGTGGCCAGTAAATGGTGAGGTATACACGGCAGCAGGGACGTACACATCATCAGCAACTGATGCTAATGGATGTACTTTCAATAATGTATTACAATTGAATGTTCTTCCAGGAAACCCTCCTGTAACAACTAATCAATCAATATGTAACGGAGCGAGTTATACATGGCCAGTGAATGGCGAGACTTATACCTTAGCTGGAACTTATTCAGTTACTGGTGTAGGATGTGATGGAGATCAAATCTTAGTATTAGCGTACTATCCTGTTTCTCCAGATGTAGAAAGTGCTCAGACAATCTGTCAAGGAGATAGTTATACTTGGCCTGTAAATGATGTAGTATACACTACTGCAGGAGTTTATACTGCTCAAGGAACTGATGCTAATGGATGTACATTTAACAACGTACTTACCTTATCAGTACAACCATCTCAGCCAGATCAGAATACAAATGAAACGATATGTGCAGGTTCTATCTACACATGGCCAGTAAATGGTGAAGTGTACTCAGCAACTGGTACATATATAATAGAAGGTGTTGGTTGTATTGGAGACCAAGTATTGAACTTAACAGTTCTATCTCAGACTCCTGATAACGTTACTAATGAGACAATCTGTCAAGGTGATATCTTCACTTGGACTGTGAACGGAAATCAGTACTCTGTCGAAGGTACATACACAGCATCTGCTACAGACGCTAATGGATGTGCTTACAATGAAGTATTGAACTTAACAGTAACTACTCCTGGCCCAGATATTATCGAAACAGTAACAATCTGTAACGGTGCTTCTTACTTATGGCCTGTAAATGGTGAGACTTACACAGTTCCAGGAACTTATAGAGAACCTGGTGTTAATTGTGCAAGTGCACAAGTTCTTAATTTGAGCTTACACCAAGTTACACCGGATGTAATCACAAATGCAGAAATCTGTAATGGTGATGTATATACATGGGTTGTAAATGGACAGACTTATACTGCAGGAGGAACATTCTCAGTACCAGCTTCTGATGCTAATGGATGTACATTTAATCAAGTACTTAACTTGACTGTACTTACAGGTGGACCAGACGTGACGACTAATGAAACTATCTGTGTAGGAACGACATATTTCTGGCCAGCAAATGGACAGACTTATTCTGACCCAGGTACATACAGAATCGATGGAATCGGTTGTGATGGAGATCAGGTACTTAACTTGAGCTTACATACAATGACTCCGGATGTAATGACTACGGCTAATATCTGTGAAGGTGAAACATATGAATGGTCAGTAAATGGCCAAACGTATGATGCAAGTGGAACATTTACATCTCCAGGAACTGATGCTAATGGATGTACATTCATGCAAATATTAGTTCTAGATGTAACAGTAGCAGGTCAAGATATCGTTAGTAACATAACTATTTGTTCAGGTGAGAGCTATGAGTGGCCAGCAAACGGTCAGACATACGCGATGCCAGGTACCTATACTTCTATGGGTAATGGATGTTCAGGTGATTTTATCTTGAATCTTTCATTCTTACCTGTGACTGATGATGTCGTTATGGAAGTGAGCATCTGTGAAGGTGATATCTACTTCTGGGCTGTAAATGGTGAAATGTACACGACTGACGGTACATATGCTACGACTCAAGTCGATGACAATGGATGTAATTACCAGGTTGTTTTAGAACTGGATGTTACAGAAGGATTGACTTGTGAGACTACAAGTTCTCCTACAAGTTGTGATGCTATGGGTACTGCTACAGTAACAACCTTCGGAGGTTCTGGAGGATATACATACAACTGGAGTAATGGATCTAACACATCTGTTGCACAAGGGTTGAATGTAGGAGTTTACTCTGTGACTATTTCAGATACAAATGGATGTACGACAACATGCTCTGTGGAAGTACTCGGAACTGATGTTCCAGAATGTGAGACTACTTCTACTCCTACTAGCTGTGGAGCTATGGGTAGTGCGACAGTAAGTACAGTAGGTGGATCTGGTGGTTACACCTATGAGTGGAGTAATGGTGCGACAACATCAGTAGCAACTGGTCTACCAGCTGGACAATACTTTGTAACTGTTACTGATAGTGACGGTTGTGCTGTTGTCTGCGAGGCTGTTGTAGAGGCTGGAGATGTTCCGACTTGTACAATTACTTCTACTATGGCAAGATGTGGAGAACTGAATGGTACTGCAACAGTAACTACTGTAGGTGGATCAGGAGGATACACATACGTATGGAATAATGGAATTACTGTATCTGAAAACACTGGCTTAGCTCCAGGTCTATACAGTGTAGTAGTTACTGATAGTAATGGATGTACTACTTCATGCTCTATAGAGGTTGGAGGTTCAGAAGCTCCTACTTGTGTAGCAGAAAGTACACCTTCAGGATGTTCTGATGCATCTGGATCAGCGACAATTAATACTACTGGTGGTATGTCTCCTTACACTTATGAATGGAGTACAGGAGCGACTGGAGCATCTGCTTTCGGCTTGTCTTCTGGTAGCTACTTAGTAACTGTAACTGATGCAATGGGATGCTCTAGTATCTGTACTGCAGATGTAGGGTCTACTGGAAATGCTCCAGTATGTTCTATCAGTATTTCTGATTCGAGCTGTGGCGAGAGCAATGGTTCTGCCTTAGCTATGCCATCAGGTGGTACTGGATCTTACTCTTACTTATGGAGTAATGGTGAGACAACTGAACAGATTGATAATCTTATAGCTGGTACTTATAGTGTTACTATAACTGATGCCGCAGGATGTGCTTCAGTATGTACAGCAGATATAAGTTCTATCGGTGGACCTGAGTGCACAGTTATTATCTCAGATGCAGAATGTGGTGCTAGTAATGGTGCGATATCAGCTAATGCTGGAGGTGGTACTGGAATCTATAGCTACTTATGGAGCAATGGTTCTACTGCACCAGAGATAAGTGGATTGCAACCAGGTACTTACACTGTAACTGTCTCTGACAGCAAAGGATGTCAAGTTGTTTGCATGGCCGTAGTTATGGCAAGTGGAAATAGCTGTGGAGAAATCGGTGACAAAGTTTGGAATGATGCTAACGGTGATGGTGTACAGGATCCGACTGAGCAAGGAATTGGTGGTGTACTTGTGACACTTTACGATGCAGCTACAGGTGCAATTGTTTCTACACAGACAACTAACCAAGCTGGTGAATATCTATTTACTGGATTGCCACAGGGTAACTACTATGTAGGATTCTCTGACTTACCTATCGGATATATACCTACTCAGCAATTAGGTCTAGGAACTAATGACAGTGATGTTTCTGGAGCCTTTGGTCCTAATACTACTGATATAATCACTGTACTTACTGGAGTAAGAAACACAGCAGTAGATGCTGGTTTCTACAAAGGAGGTCAGATTGGTAATACCGTATGGGCTGATAACGAAAACAATTCATCTACTTTCAACATCTTGGATACAAGTGATGAAAGACTAGAAGGAGTAATTGTTAAGTTATACGAAGTAAAAGGTATAGGAAATCTTGAGCTTACAGCTTGTGATACTACTGATATGAATGGTAACTACTTATTCACAGGATTACCTAGAGGTAATTATGTAGTAGAGTTTATCATTGATGATTCGACGTTCTTCGTTCCAGGTAATGCTGGTAGTGATGATACTGAAGATAGTGATGTAATAATTGATGTTGATGCAGATCCTGCAGCTGGTACGAGAACCGGTAGAACTGGTGTTATCATACTAGGAGCAAGTGACATTAACTTGAATATAGATGCTGGTACGACTACAAGAGCGCCTCTATACATTGAGTTGTTAGACTTTGATGGTGTATGGGATGCAGATAGATCATTAACTGATCTACAGTGGACTACATCTACAGAGATTAACTCTGATTATATCGCAGTAGAAAGAACAGGAAGTCTTTCTGATGAGTTTGTTGAGCTTGGAACTAAGAAAGCACAAGGCTTTAGCAGTAGAGCGACTGATTACAGGTTCTTTGATAAGACTATTGAAGAAGCGGGTATTTACTACTATAGATTGAAATTGGTTGATCTAGATGGTACGTTTACGTACAGCCAACCAATCTCTATCAATGTAGAATTTGCTCAAGGACGTCAGTCAGTGGAGATAGGAGTTTATCCTAATCCAGTAATCGAGAAAGTAAATATTGATATAGATATCGAAAGACCATCTGAATTTAATGGTGGACTATACGATGCTATAGGTCAATTGATTAAGAGATTTGATTCTAGAAAAGTAACTGGTGGAACGACTAGTCTTCAGATAGATCTTGAAGATGTTCCAGCTGGAACGTATCTAATCAGAATCGAAATAGACGAGCAAGTGTACTTTGAGAAAGTTTCAATTGTAGATTAATTCTCAATTAGGTTTTCTCTAAGTGGTAATAACCTAAAGGGAGTTTTCGAAAGAAAACTCCCTTTTTTTTATGCCTTTAAACTAACAGGACTGAATATTATGTAAGGGGAAATTGGAATACAGGAGAGGAAAGAGCTTATCCTATGCGGCCCCAATCCTTGAAGCCTTGATTAAGATGATGGAGATAACGTTTTATGATTTCGTTATGAGGGTTCTCTAGTAAAGGGTCCTTTCCTAGGATTATAGTAGCTATCTGCCTGCCAGTAGATAAATGATTGTGATCTTCCGCCAGATCAAAAATTCTAAACTCTTGGACACCACTCTGTCTAGTGCCTTCGATATCGCCAGGTCCTCTTAGTTTTAGATCCTCCTCCGCTATCTTAAACCCATCATTGGTATTGACCATAATACCTATTCTAGACTTAGCATTATCGCTGAGCTTAAAACTAGACATTAGAATACAATAGGATTGCTCACCACCTCGTCCGACACGACCACGTAACTGATGTAATTGTGAGAGCCCAAACCTTTCTGTATTCTCTATAACCATAACAGTAGCATTAGGTACATTGACACCTACTTCGATTACAGTCGTTGCCACCATAATCTGAGTAGTACCTTCAGCAAATCTTTGCATCTCCATATCTTTATCAGCAGGTTTCATCCTACCATGCACTACACTGATTTTATATTCGGGCATAGGGAAGAACTGTAGCAGCCTGTCATAGCCTTGTTGGAGATTGGCTAGATCAAGCTTGGCAGATTCATCTATTAGAGGGTAGACGACATAGATCTGTCTACCGAGCTTAATCTGCTCATGCATGAACTCTAAGACCTGGGGTCTATTGCTTTCAGTCTTGTGGACAGTGATAATGTCCTTCCTTCCAGGAGGTAACTCATCTATTGTGGAGACTTCTAGATCTCCATAAACTGTCATAGCTAGAGTTCTAGGTATAGGAGTAGCTGTCATCACTAGGACATGAGGAGGCTTGCCGGAGCCTTTTTTCCACAAGCGAGACCGTTGCATCACACCGAATCTATGTTGCTCATCTATTATGGCTAAGCCTAGATTATCGAATACAACAGGATCTTCTAAGACCGCATGGGTGCCTATAAGGATATCAATATCTCCTGACTTTAGAAATTGCAGAACGCCAGCTCTGGTTTTACCTTTCACACTGCCTGAGAGAAAAGCTGTTTTGATACCTAGGCCTTGTAGCCCTTCTGAGATAGATTTATAATGCTGCTGTGCAAGGATTTCGGTAGGAGCCATTAATACAGATTGGTATCCATTATCTTTTGCTATGAGCATAGATAGGAGAGCGACCATTGTCTTACCACTTCCAACATCGCCTTGCAGCAATCTATTCATTTGGACTCCAGAAGCGAAGTCTTTTCTGATTTCTTTGATAACCCTTTTCTGAGCCCCAGTGAGTTCGAATGGAATCTTTTCTTTATAGTATCTATTAAAGTAGTTACCGACTTTCTCGAAGACCTCTCCTTTATATTTATATTTCCGCAGCTCTTTGCTATATAAGATTCGCATTTGGAAGTAGAATACTTCTTCAAACTTTAATCTCTTTCTAGCTGCTGCAAGAGCTTCTTCATTAGGTGGAAAATGAATCCAACATACGGCCTTGTATTTAGAGACCAGCTTGAGCTTTTCTGTAAGATAAGCAGGGAGGTTTTCGTTAATATGATGAGACTTCATTTTAGAGATAAGATCCTTAAGGATTCTATTTCTCAATTTTCCATCAAAGCCAGTTTTCTTAAGCTTTTCGGTACTTCCGTAGACTGGCTCTAATGAAAGAGCGGCCTGAGGATTATCATTAGCTCCTTTTATTTCAGGATGTGAAATGGTCAAGGTCCCATTGTATCGGGTAGCCTTTCCAAATACGATAAACTCCTTATTGAGTACTAGCTTCTCATCTAACCATTGTACTCCTTTGAACCATACCAGCTCTAGAAAACCAGAGGAATCCTTTAGAGTCGCTTTGATTCTCTTTTGCTTCTGACCTCTTATGATCTCCTTATCCACCAGCACCCCTTTGACTTGTACAGTCTCCTTGGTGTTGATGTCTTTGATTAAGGTGTACTGGGTTTTGTCTACATATCTAAAAGGGTAGATAAAGAGCAGGTCTCCTACAGTCTCTACACCTAATTCATCAAAAAGAATCTTGGCTTTGAGAGGGCCTATTCCTTTGACATAAGTAATTTCTTTATTTAGAAGATTGCTAGACAACTCGGAGCATATATTTTATAATTCAATATGTAAAATAGAAACTAAATGAATATAGCGTAGTTTTATACTCTATAAATACTAGAAGAAATGGGATCGAAGCGTCAATTACAAACAGCAGAGGTTATTAAGAGGCATTTTGGTGATGTCTTGCTGAAAGAGGGGTCATATATCTATGGAGATGCCTTTGTGACCGTTACACAAGTAAAAGTAACCCCAGATATCAGTGAAGCTAAGATATACCTCAGTATATATAATGTCAACGACAAGGAGGCAGTCCTCAGTAGTGTGAGAAGAAATCTAGCTCATCTCAAACGAAACCTCAGCCAGAGGATACGTAAGCATATACGCCGAGTACCGGACCTATCATTCTATAATGATGATACTCTAGATGAGATGTATCACCTCAATAAGGTTTTCGATAATTTACATGCCCAGAAACTAATGGGCGAGGAAGAGTAGATATGTATAGAATAAATAAGAATATGTAACCGTATTTCCTATTTTTGACCTTTAAAGAACTTTCTTAAACCAATCAGGTTATGTTCATCGATGTATTATTGGGATTGCAGTGGGGAGATGAAGGAAAAGGGAAAATAGTAGATTATCTAGCAGATAAGTACGACCTAATATGTAGATTCCAAGGAGGCCCCAATGCTGGGCACACAATAGTTATAGACGGAAAAAAGCATGTACTCCATACGATACCTTCAGGAGTATTTCGTAAGAATGTTATCAATGTTATAGGCAATGGGGTAGTGATAGACCCTATAGTCATGGCTAGAGAACTTAGGAATCTAGAAGATAACAATATAAACATCTCTAAGATTCTGGTCGCTCGAAAGGCACATCTCATTCTACCTACACATAGGTATCTAGATATGGGCTCAGAAGCATCCAAAGGCAAAGAAAAAATTGGCTCCACCTTACGTGGTATAGGTCCTACCTATATGGATAAGACTGGTCGTAATGGCTTGCGAGTAGGAGATATAGAAACTCCTGACTTCAGAAAACGATATGAGAGCTTAAGGTCTAAGCATATCAGTCTGGGTAAGATATATCCCGATATTGATTTTGATCTCAAAGCAGAAGAGCAGAAATGGTTTGAAAGCCTAGAGTATCTCAAGAAGCTGGACTTCATAGATTGCTCTTACTATGTTAATGATGCACTGAAAGAAGGCAAGAAGATACTAGCAGAAGGAGCTCAAGGCTCCATGTTAGATATCGATTATGGGACTTATCCATTTGTTACCTCTTCTAATACATTGACAGCAGGTGTATGTGTGGGGCTAGGAGTAGCACCTCAGACGATAGGGAAGGTATTCGGTATTACAAAATCTTATTGCACTAGGGTAGGCTCAGGTCCATTCCCTACTGAACTAGACAATGAACTCGGAGAAGAACTACGACAAATAGGTGCGGAGTTCGGAGCGACTACAGGTCGACCAAGAAGAACAGGCTGGATAGATCTTCCTCAGCTTAAGTATACTATAATGCTGAACGGTGTGAGTGATCTTTGTATCACGAAAATGGACTGTCTTAATACTTTCAAGAATATAGAAGTCGCTACTGAGTATAAGATCAATGGAACATCGACAAAATCTCTACCTTACAATCTAAGTGATGATGGTCTAGAACCTATATACACTAGTCTTAAAGGATGGGATCAGGATATAAATGATATTCGAGATTATAATCAGATGCCCAAAGAGGTGAAAGATTATATCAAGTTTCTAGAATCTTATCTGGAGGTGAAGGTCACCATGCTGAGTACTGGACCAGAAAGAGAAGCCTTAATAATAAAAGGAGATCTCTCTTAAGACTACTTAGAAGCTACAGTAATATATTGGTAATCTAGGGTAGTATCATCAGTGGATATAGAACTGTAACCAGCTGCCTCTAGTTCATCCTCTAAGACGTGCATATAGACACGGCTTGTCATTGTAGGTGCCTCAGTAAATTCTGGAATTCTCTTCGTCTTATAGTCCACTATAAAGATACTCCCTCCCTCTTTGAGGTATTGCTTAAGATTCTGAAGATAGGCGGCTCTATTATCTATATAGGTTATAGTATTCACTATGAAGATGATATCTACTTCTTTGGGGTTTAGGCCAGGACTTGTGGTAGTGGCTAGTCTTACATCAAGCTTATCCTTAAGATTCTGATCAAGAGAATTCTTGAAGCCATTTAGGATCTGGACAGCCTCTTTATCTATATCTATGGCAATTATCTTTTCTGCCTTCGGTAATAACTTAAAGGAGAAGTAGCCAATACCGGCTCCTAAATCTGCTATCGTTTTATCGGAGATGTCGCCTAGTTTTTGGATGACTAGTTCGGGTTTCTGCCAGGTGAATCTATCATCCTTGGGTTCCTCGGTAGCTGTAGCTACGGGAATGGACTCCTCTGTCTTTGGAGATTCTTGAGGTCTCGTTTCAGTCTTACAAGAGACTAAATGTAGAGAGGTAATAATTAGTGCAAACCCGAAATATCTTAGCATAGAGGCTAAAATACTGATTACTCTTGTAATCTATTAGGCTTCATGGTATATATCACTTATCATGCGCTCTAGTTTCTTGCGTATGACTGGATGTTTCTGAGAAAAGCCATTGACAATAATAGAAAAGCTGCACCACTTGCCAGATTTTGTCTTGACGTAACCTGAGTAGCTTTGTACAGCACTCATACTACCACTTTTAAGCCAGACATTTCCTCTAGCGGCAGACTTGCCAAACATCCCTTTTACGGTTCCAGCATAACCGCCTCTAGGAAGATATTTCGTACAGTTTTCTACTGAAGTTTCATTAGCTATACCAGAGAGGAATTTTGCAATAGCCTGGCTGCTAATTTGATTTCTAGCAGAGAGGCCACTACCGTCATGGAATATCTGCTCTTTTGTATTCACCTTGTACTTTCGGAGCAATCTTATAATGGTAGCCAACCCATTCTGACCACTGCCTTGTCCCATTTTTTTGAGACCCATAAGTTTCAGTAGAGATTCTGTGTAGAGATTGTTGCTTTCTACATTTGCTTTTTTTACAATCATAGACAGGGGAGGGCTGAGGATAGTATCTACAGCCACTAACCTTTTCTTGCTAGACCTAAACCTAGTCGTTGCACCTTCGGATTGAATGTTGGCTTTGGATAATTTGATTCTGAGATGTTCTGCAAAAAAAGCAGGTGGATCTGGCAATGAACCTTTTATAGAAAATGGTCCAGTGCCTTGAGGTATAGTGCCCACGACTCGCTTATCATAATTATAGGGCCCACCAAAAATGTAAGCTTGATCTCCAGTATGCGAACTGTCTACAACGATCTCATTAGATAAGTTTAATCTCGGTACTCTAGGACTGATGCTATGTATGGTAGGCCTATTGCCGATCACTGATCTATCCTTAAAGTAAATGTAGTATTGGTTCTCATGAATATTTAAGCCCCAAGCACCTGAGGCATAATAATTTCCAAGATCATTCCATTGCCATGAAGGAGCTACTGGGTAGCTATCGAAGATGGACTCATCCACGATCACCTTACCTTTTATACAGTTTATGTTATGAGCTGCTACTACCTTGACGATATAGTTTAGCAGTTCTCGGAAGGGGAGACTACCTTCTACTTTATCCGAACCCAGAGTTGGATCTCCACCACCTTTGATAATCAGGTTACCATTCAGCGTTCCATCATCACGTAGGCTGCCTTCATATCCAATAATAGTTTGGAATTGATAATCAGCACCTAGATGTTTTAGAGCTGTAAAAGTCGTTAAGAGCTTAAGAGAAGAAGCAGGGCTCAATACTTTCTGAGCTCTGTATCCCGCAATTTCTTTTTGCTGAGCGATATCAAAGACACTTACAGAGAGATTAGAAGAATTGAAAACAGCAGAGTTGGCAGACTTGATGATTCTTTTTTCAAGTTTGTTCACTTCCTGACTCCACAGTGAAGTCATTAGAAATAAGAAGGCAATGACGTTATAATTCTTCAATCTCATATCCAAGATGGAACAAAGCATCTCCCTGATTGACTACAGATGCATTGTTATGCGCTATAAGTATACCATTTTTATTCGTGATTACACTTATGGATTTTTGACCATTAGGGTCATTTATCGTACCCAGTTTTTCCCCTTTGTATACTCTTGTTCCTGATTTTTGTGACCACAAGAAGATGCCTGAGAAGGAAGCCCTTATCCAAGTACTTTTCTTAATAATTATACTTTTTCTGCCTGGGTTGAAGTCTTCTTGGCTTGTGAGATGTCCTAGATGGACTAGACAATTGAGCAATCCTTTGTATCCCAGATCAATAGCCTTTCTATCTAACCTAATGGACTCTCCACCTTCATATACAAGCATTGGTATATTCAGATCCCTAGCTGTCTTCCTTAGTGATTTTGGAATCACCCCACTTTCTAGAATGAGTGGAGGGTTGAATACTTTGGCCAGTTCCAGTGCTGATATATCATTTCTGCTGAATCGGACTTGTGGAAAATTAAATCTAGAATCACCTCCGGTATGGAAATCAAAGATGTAATCTACAGAAGGCAGTATGCTTTTAGTCAGAGTTCTTGCTATTCTAGAAGCAAGCGAACCTGTATTCGTACCCGGAAAACTTCTGTTGACATCCTTGCCATCTGGCACATACCTATTGAAATTTATAAATCCGTAGATGTTCAACAATGGAATGACAATAACGGCACCTGCATTAATGCTATCGAGCTTACTACTTTGTAATAGTCTTCTGGCTATCTCTATTCCATTTATCTCATCGCCATGCACACCAGCGAGTACCAAAGTCGTAGGGCCTGGGCTTTTAGCTCTGTAGACATGAGCTTGTAGATTTATCTTAGTATCTGAAGGCAATTTGCCCACATTTAATTTCACTATGCCTTTCTCACCAGGTCTAAAGACCTTCTTGTCTATTTCTAAATCTCCTTTACCCATAAATTATTTAAAGCGATAAAATTTCCTGTCAATCTAGACTGATTCTAGTTGATTGACGCTTTTCTCTATAAAATTAATGATTCGACCTGCAATATCTACTTTAGTTGTCGTTTCTATCCCTTCCAGCCCAGGAGAGGCATTGACTTCTAGTATGAGTGGTCCTCTGTTAGATCTGAGCATATCTACGCCTGCGACCTTGAGGCCAAGATGCTTTACAGCCTTGAGGGCGACCTCTTTCTCTTTCTCAGATATAGGCTCTACTTTGGAACTTCCACCTCTATGAAGATTACTTCTGAACTCTCCCTCTTTAGCTTGTCTTTTCATAGTGCCGACGATTTCTTGATCTACGACCAATATTCTTATATCTGCCCCTTTTGCCTCAGCAATAAATTCTTGCATCATAGACTTCTGCTTAGTCTTATTGAAAGCTTCTAGGATGGATTCAGCTTGGCCTTTGCTTTCGGCTAGGACGACACCTATACCATGTGTACCATGTATAAGTTTGATGACTACATTCTTATCAAAGGTCTCTAGAAGATCGCCGTACATGATAGTATTATTAGAGACGATAGTTCTAGGAATTTGTAGGCCTGCAGATGCTAGAATCTGAGAGCATGTCAGTTTATCTCTAGATTTTAAAAGTGCCTCAGAACTCAGCGTTGTCATAATCCCTTTCTGTTCGAATTGTCTAATGACCGCAGAACCATAGTTAGTATGACTGGCACCTATTCTAGGGATGATCGCATCTATGTCTCTGATAACCTGACCATGGTAGGAGATAGTAAGATTTCCATCTTCCATTATTAGATCACAGTTTACATAATCCAGTATGCGTACATAGTGATGCCTGACTCTGGCAGCCCTAGCCAAACTTTGGGTACTGTATAATGCAGGATTTCTAGAAAGGATTGCAATATTCATTAGGTTTTCATTTTCATTATTGTTACAATCAAGAATCATTCTTTAGACGTCGATTTCTTTATTTGAGTTCTCTTTAATCTCAACTATTTCGAAATTTCTAGAGCCTTAGAGTTATTATTATGTAGATTTTCTAACTAAAAATAGTCTAAGGATGGCTTTTACCAAGAATGATAAAAAGACGATTAGGTCCTGGGCATTATTTGATTGGGCTAATTCTGTCTTTGCTCTTGTCGTAGCCACTGCTGTTTTCCCACCATATTTTGCATCCATGGCTCCAGATTTCATGGAGTTATTTGGGATGTCTATTGATAGCAATACTATGTATTCTTACAGCATCTCATTGTCTTATTTATTGATAGCAATAATGACGCCTATCTTATCCGGGATTGCGGATTATAGTGGCCGCCGATTGGGATTCTTGAAGATGTTTACACTTATCGGAGCACTGTCTTGTTTTGCCCTGTACTTCTATTCACAGTCTTCTTTCTCCGGTTTTGGGTTGATGGCTTTTGTGGTTGGGAATGTAGGATTTGCGGGAGGCATAGTATTTTATAACTCTTATCTGCCAGATATAGTTACAGAAGACAGATATGATAAGGTCAGTGCTCAAGGCTATGCTTACGGATATATAGGTAGTGTTATCTTGCTTATCCTCATTCTAGTCCTTATTCAGTTTAAAGGTGTATTCGGAATAGAATCAGAGAGCATGCCTGTCAGAATTGGGTTTTTGATGGTAGGAGTATGGTGGTTGTTTTTTGCTTCTTTCACATTTAGGGCTATGCCAAAAGATGAGAAGAAGAAAATAGAAAGTGTCTTCATTAAGAAAGGGATTCAGGAGGTAGGAGATGTGTTTAGAAAGATTAAGACTGATTCCAATATTATCAAGTTCTTGATATCATACTTTTTCTTTATTGCTGGAGTCAACGTGGTAATTTACTTGGCCACAATATTTGCAAAGGAAGAGCTGGGTTTTGAGCAATCTAATTTGATTATGTTGGTACTGCTCTTACAGTTGCTAGCTATGGGTGGAGCTTACTTTTTTGCATTCATGTCTGACAAAATTGGGAATAAAAAAGCGATACTAATACAGCTAATCATATGGATAGGGGTAAGTATAGCAGCCTACTTTGTAAATGGGGTCACGGAGTTCTATATACTGTCTGCTTTTGTAGGCCTAGTATTTGGAGGTATTCAATCTCTATCTAGATCTACCTATTCTAAGATGCTTTCTGATGATATCGATTCCTTGGCTTCGTACTTCAGCTTTTATGATGTGCTGACTAAGTTGGCTATAGTCTCTGGTACTTTTTCTTTTGGCTTGGTCAATCAGCTTACAGGCAATATGAGATATTCGATCTTGTCCACAGGCTTGTTTTTTCTGATAGGCTTGATAGTACTCTTGACAGTAAGAGAAAAGAAGGTGTAACTACTCTTTACTTTTGGTATTCATAGCATCCGATGTCGACTGCGTCAGTTTCTCTAGGATTGTTTTCTATATCGAAATCTATCCCGATATATTGACCGATATCGATAGCCATAGAAAGTGTATCTAGGTGATAATCGTTTTCCATCAAATCCAGGAATAACGTATCGTTTCTATTTATTCTTAGGCAATTATTACAATCATCCAGGAAGTCAGGGAAGGCGTCTTCATCTAATAGCTCTTCTACAACAATGATATTATGATCGAAGCCAACATCGAATTGCGTAGGTTCTGTCCCTGCAAAAAAATCAAGAAGTGATACTTCGTCTTCTTCATTGCCGACGAAAATACAATTCTCAAAATCTGCTTTTAATTGGTTTGTCAGTATAAGACCTTGGCATAATGGATCTGTACATCTAATGTTATTAGCACTTACGGCACTGGCTTGATTATCATAACTAGCTACAGTGCAGTGCTGGAATCTGTAGTTGCCTCCATAGCCTAGGCTGATACCGTTTAGCTCATTGTTGTGAAAAAGGCAGTTGGTAGCTGAGATAAAAGCATGAGATCCTAATAGACCTGTCCCAGAAGTAAATGAGATTTCAGAATTATTTATTTCTAATACAGCCGCTGAATCTACAGAAATGCCAACTATGGAATTTCTTATAACAGCATGATTTATAGTATTTATTTGACTATCCGCTTGAAAGATAATACCTCCCCATTGGCCTTGGACTTCTAAGAACTCTTCTTCTAATCTGTCAGATAAGAAATAGACAGGATCCTGAGCAGTACCATTTACAGTAAGACTTGCTGATGGGGTGAATACTATAAGTCCATCGTTGTAAATTCCATTTTCGTTTATAGCTATACCACCATGAACGTAAACTCTTGTACCTGCTTCTATGATCAGGTCACACTGGTCTATAGCTAATACACCATATATCACATAGGGTTTAGGGTCATCCCATATTATGGTCCCATTGCATCCAGCAGGAGTGATACTACCAGCGGAAAACCTATTAGGAATATAATTTGCATTTTGTCCAAAGGCCTCTAGCTGTACAATGTAATCAGATTGATTAGCTGTGACGTTAATTTGATCCTCTACAATAAAAGGACTATTAGATAGTGGCTGGTCTGGGTCTATCGTCGCTTCTACAAAAATGTAAATGCTATCCTGTCCTTCTACTCTTACATCTGTAATTTCATTCCCTATATATCCATCTACATTCATCCTGAAGAAACTTTGATCTCCAGTAGCGATCTTTAGTCTATCTATTATTACCGCATCCACTTCATTATTATAGACTTTCAAAAATCTAGTGATAGTCCCCAATTCGGTAAATACAGTGTCAAATCTCAATGTATCCAACGAAAATGAAAGATCTATCTCAGCTGTATCTATGATTTCATCTTTTCTACATGATATCATAATAGAGACTAAGAAACTGAAGAAACATATCGAAAGGAGACTAATATTATACTTGCTCACAAAACCTCTTTAAAGTTTATAATCTTGGATAATGTAAAATTATCATTAATAAGCTCTAATTGTCCTGAATAGACCTTTATAAATATTATAAAAAACTAGATTTGTACTGTTCATAGAAAATGATAGTTGACATTATTATACCTGCTTACAATGAGGAAGATTCTATTGGTCTTGTGATTAATGATATCCCTAAGACACTTGTCAGAGATATAGTGGTATGTAATAACAACAGTAAGGATAATACAGCCTCCGTCGCTAGAAATGCTGGAGCTATCGTTGTCGATGAAATGAAAGCAGGATATGGTAGTGCATGCTTAAGAGGGATGCATCATCTTAAGACTAATGCTATCATACCAGATGTGGTTGTATTTCTGGATGGTGACTATTCCGATTTTCCTGAAGAAATAGAGAATATACTTGACCCTATTAAAAATCAAGGTATGGATATGGTCATCGGTTCTAGAGCCCTAGGGAATATGGAAAAGGGCTCTATGACAGTCCAGCAAGTCTTCGGCAATTGGCTTGCAACTACCTTGATAAAAGTATTTTACGGATATGAGTTTACGGATCTTGGGCCGTTTAGGGCTATTAAGTACAATAGACTTATGGAACTAGATATGCAGGATAAGGATTTTGGGTGGACCGTAGAGATGCAAGTAAAAGCAGCTAAACTAAAAATGAAAACGATCGAAGTTCCAGTAAGCTACAGAAGACGTATAGGTATATCTAAAATCTCTGGAACGATCAAAGGAACTATACTGGCAGGGCATAAAATTTTATGGACAATATTTAAATTTCTATAGGTGAGTATAACCGGATACATAGTAATGTCTATCTACCTCGGCTGCTTAGTCTTCATAGGTATCTATTGTATAATACAGTTTCATTTGCTGACTCATTATCTCAGAAACAGGAAAGACATAGATCCATTGGATGGCGAGATGAAACTTGAAATGTATCCAATGGTAACGGTCCAGCTACCTATGTATAATGAATATTATGTGGTAGAGAGACTCATAGATAATATCACAAAACTTGATTACCCTAAGCACAAGCTAGAGATTCAGGTCTTAGATGATAGTACCGATGAGACTTTGTCTCTCACCAGCAGAAAGGTAGATGAGTACAAAGCGCAGGGTTTTGATATAAAACTAGTAACGAGAACAGACCGAAAGGGCTATAAGGCAGGAGCATTAAAGGAAGCCACCCCTAATGCCAAGGGAGAGTTCATTGCAATATTCGATGCAGATTTCCTACCTAAGCCTGACTTTCTTCAGAGGACTATTCCTTACTTCAGTGATCCGAAAATAGGGGTTGTACAGACTAGATGGGGACACATTAATCAAGACTATTCTATCCTTACAGAGCTGCAAGCATTCCAACTTAATGTTCACTTTACTGTAGAACAAAAGGGTAGAGCGATGGGTAACTTTTTATTACAGTTTAATGGTACTGCAGGACTCTGGAGAAAAGAAACTATAGAAGATGCTGGTGGATGGGAAGCTGATACGCTTACCGAAGACTTGGACCTAAGCTATAGAGCCCAACTCAAGGGGTGGACGATCGCATTTCTAGAAGATACTTTATCTCCTGCAGAGTTACCTGTGGAGATGAAAGGGCTTAAGTCTCAGCAACATAGATGGATGAAAGGGGGAGCAGAAACCGCAAGAAAGCTCTTACCTCAGGTATGGTCTAGTGAGCTGAGCTTGGGTAAAAAAATCCATGCGACGACTCACCTATTGGGGAGCTCTGTATTCCTATTGGTGTTCTTGCTTGGTGTCTTTAGTGTACCTCTGGTATTTCTCATTAATCCACTGAATGTTGATCTTTCTATAATGAGTATGTTTCTACTGAGTACTGTCTTGGTCAGCATAGTATACTATGTAGCAAATGTCGGGAAGGCTTGGGAACAGAGAAATAAATTAAAGGCTATCATTAAGTTCATCTTTATATTCCCAGTATTCCTTGCTCTCAGTATGGGCTTGTCGCTACATAATTCATTAGCAGTAATACAAGGTTATTTAGGACGTAAATCTGCCTTTATTAGAACTCCCAAATTTGATATCAGAAATATATCCGATAGCTATAAACGTTCTAAATACTCGAGCAGGAACATCTCTTATATCACAGTACTGGAGGGATTATTCACCCTTTACTTTCTGATGGCTATTGTAGCGGGTATTAGGATAGGGCACACTTCTTTTCTGATACTACATGTGATGTTATTTCTAGGCTATGGCAGTATCTTTTTCTTATCTGTCAAGCACTCTGTCCAAAGTAACTAAAGACTATTTCAGCTAATTTTATGCGATGAATCGCTTCAGTACCTTGTTACTTCTTTTGGCTGCTCTGATCTATGTGGTTGCGATGTTCATATTAGGTCATTGGGTTCAGCAAGATGATTCTACTAATATAATAATCCATTACCTTGTAGGCTTTGCGACTTTTATATACTTGATATACAGTGCATCGAAAGGACGCCTATCTATTAGTGCAGCAGTTGGGATAGGCATCTTATTGAGGGTGATCTTGTTGTATGCATTCCCCAATCTTTCTAATGACATTTATAGATTTCTTTGGGATGGTCGGCTGATACATGACGGGATTCATCCACTCAGCTATCTACCTTCAGAATTAATGTCTAGTGGGAGAGTAGGAGAGTGGGCTTCAGAGCTGTACAACTCCATGAATTCACAAGAGTATTTCACCATTTATCCACCTATCAGCCAGTTGGTATTCTACCTATCTACCTTGGGAGATTCATGGTCTCTAGCGACTTCAGCTATGGTGATGAAAGCGATTTTATTCATTGCTGATATAGGTTTGTTGGCAGCATTGATGCAATTGCTCAGAAAAATGCAACAGCCCGCCTATCTAGCCTTATTGTATTTTCTTAATCCACTTGTGATCATGGAAGTGGGGGGACAAGTGCACTATGAGGGGCTTATGGTTTGTTTCTTAGCTTTTTCCTTACTCTTACTAAGCGAGAAGAAGTATCTCTTTTCTGGGGGGGCTCTTGCGCTCTCTGTAGGGGTGAAGCTATTGCCTTTGATGTTTGTACCTCTATTTCTTTGTTACCTAGATAATAATAGCCAGAGGATTAAATTTTTTGGTGGCTTAACTTCCATCCTATTAGTATCCTTCTTTCCTTTTCTTATAGGCTTAGATATCGGGCATTTCTTTTCTAGCCTCAATTTATATTTCCAGAAATTTGAGTTCAATGCTAGCGTCTATTACTTATTACGCTATATAGGAAAGCTACTTACTGGATATAATCAGATAGCTATAATAGGGCCTTTGTTGAGTTTGATTTCCCTTGGTCTAATATTGAAGATCAGTTTCAGTAAAGAGCTCACTAGCATGAAAGTACTGTTGTCTAGAATGTTTTACTGCTTTGCGATTTATTTGTTTCTAGCTACGACAGTACATCCGTGGTATCTCATCATGCTCATCTTCTGTGGATTATTTACTTCCTATAGATGGTTTGTCGCATGGAGTGCTTTGATTGTACTTAGTTATTCTACCTATGCTACTCTAGATTTTACACAGAACATGTATCTCATAGCTCTCGAGTATTCTACTATGATCGCAGTTCTGATTTGGGAGTATAGAAAGCAACTCAGAAGTATATAGATCGATTCAAATAGGATCCGGGGAGTAAGAGCCTTCGTGCTATTTGTTAGTTCGATAAGAGGGCGCTTTATTTCCGAAGGCGCTACTGCATGAAAAAAGCCTGATTCCAATGAAGGAACCAGGCTTTGATTTATTTTATTAGGAATATTAATACTCCCAAAGATCATGTTCAAAATTAAAGAGTTCGGCTTTGATTTTTTCTGACTCTAAAAGTCTATCGATGCCTTCTCTATCGTAACCATAGAATACATCCTTTACACGAAGATCAAGTGGGTTAGAGATTTTCAAGATATAACTTGCAAAAAATCTAGTCTCGAATAAATCGTACCAAGACATCGGAGCGATATCATTGTTTCCATTCTGTACTCTATATCTAGCAAGAGAATATCTTGCTTCAGGATAATACATCCAGAAAAGAACTTCTTGATACTTAAATTCTCCTGTATCAGGATCTATACTTTGAAGGATAGGGCCGATACCTAGGATTCTAGATTTGAAAGTAGATAGCTCTTTATCAAAGTACCATACTTCTTTCATTCTAAACTGCTTGATGTCTTCCCAGTTGATTTCATTTCTAACAACCTGCACCTTCTCCTCATAGGTATCTGGATCCCAAACTACAGTTGTATCTATTCTGTTTAGTTTAGCATCTATCTCATCTACAGTAAGAGGCTCTTTGAAATACTCATCCTTGAAAGTAGCTGCATCACCATTTTCTGCAATCTCTCTAAGGATAGAGAAGAATGGCTTATGAGGACTTCTCCAAGCGATATTCATTTTCTCTCTTGTATCTACAAGTCTCCAGACTTTTCTTTCCCATACTACATCAGCTTCTCTTACATAATCATATTCGATTACTGGCGCTTCTTCTACAAGACTTCTCTTTACTACACCATCTACATAGATGTCTTCAAGAGGTGTACCTGATTCAGTAACTATTTGTCCTACTAGGGTAGAGCAAAGTAATAAGGCTACTGATGTAATTAATAGTTGTTTGAACATGTTTTGAACTATTTAAATTATTATCTGATATTAAATACCATTTGACCTAAGTCTCTAGCTGCTTGGTCTCCTGGGCACTTACATTTGATGTTTTCAAAGAAGTACTTGTCAGAAGGCTTAGCTTTCTTTATTAACGCTGCAGCAGCTCCAGTAAATTTACCGCCTCTGTTTTCAGCAGGTTCAGCATCTTGTCTCTTAGCTACTCTTACAACTCTGAATCCAGCGATAGTACACTTTGCTTCAAAATCGAAATTAGGAAGGTCAGGGTATATTGCTAATTGAGCTTTGAATTCTCCACTTGGCATTGCACCACCTCTACTTCTAGATAGTTTTGGTATTGGATCAGGAATTCTTTTTACTCTGAATAACTTCTTGTCATTAAGACCTGGCGCAGAAACGTTGATATTTGCATATTCGTTCTTTTTGGTTGGTGAGGTTACATTTACAGTATATCCTCCTTTACCATTAGGCTTGATCTTTCCACCTCCAGCACCACTCATGCTTACTTTTACATCACTGGAAGCTACACCAGCGGCAGATACCTCTACAGGATTATCTACACCGATATAGAATACATTCATTTTTGATGCAGAAACGGCAACTGATCTTTCACCTACTTCATAAGAGAAAGTCTTAGTGAAGTTCTTAGTTTCTCCAGTTACTGGATCCGTAAGAGAAGCTGTTGCTTTATAAGTTTTCTCACCATTAGAAGATGCAGTAGTAGTATACTTTGCTTGACCGTCAGCATTAAGAGGAAGGTTCTTTCCGTTTACAGAAATTCTAATTCCTGTATTAGAGTCACCTCCAGCAGATGCACTTAAGAATAGGTCAGCTTCATACTTTTCACCTTTGATGATGTAAGACTTCTTAGGAGCTGAAACTACTTGGTACTTATCTAGTACTACAGTAGCACCACCTGATCCTACCTTACCTGCTAGGTAATTCAGTGCTGCAGATTCAGTAGCTTTTACATCATTGATGTATTTGCTAAAAATCGGAATTACAGCCTGAAGAGGCATATGGTCAAAGTTCATGTGAGACCAAGAAGCTTTATCTTTTTTCTTCCATGTTTCATCATCAATCTGAACCGCTATTTCTTTTGTAAATCCAGCTCTTTCTGGCTCATCCACATATTGAAGCATGTCATTTCTAAACTGTTCAAGCTTAGCTTTTATTTCCTCTCCAACACCAGGATTACCATCAGGGTCCATTACAAGGATTCTAGTAGTAACACCGTAATCTTTTTCTTTCTTTAGCTTTTGTAGTCCAGTCTGTGGATCTTCTATGTAACCACCAGTACCATTATCGTCTATCATCTTATCTACTATATCTTGTAGGTAAGCTGTAAGCTCTTTTGACTTAGCTCTAATAGGGTCTATACGTTCTGCATAGGTAGCTAGTGAAGCCTTAGTCTTGGCGGCATCTCTGATACCTTCTACCATACCTTCATTAGAGGAATCTAAAGCTTTGTTTGACTTCAGAAGTCCTTTGTCTACAATCTTGAATGCATTGAAAACCTCTGCAGAAACATTTAATGCCAGTAGGGCAGTTAATACCAAGTACATGATATTAATCATGAGTTGGCGGGGTTCCTTAGGAATTGCCATATTTTATCTTTTTTACTTAGTTAATAAATATGAAAATTCCCTTAAACACCTTTATTGAAAGCACCTAATACGTTTCCGTATACAGAGTTCAACGAAGTAAGGTTACTATTTAATGAAGCCATGTTGTCTTTATATTGTCTAGCACCATCGTTAGCTTCGTTTAGTGTTTCTACTGTTTCACTCATAGTAGCCATTGCATCATTCATTTTAGAGTAGAAGTTAGACATTCCCTCTAGTTGACCTTTTGTTTCGCTGAAATCTACTTCTTGAAGGGCCTTTAGGCTTCCTAGACTAGTAGACATATTTTGCAACTCATTTAGCATGCCACCGAGGTTGTTTTCAACAGAGTCAGCATTAAGAGGTCTCCCTGGACCTGATTGCTCACCTGCAGTAAGTGGTGTAATGCTAGAGTTATAATTTTCTAAACCTGGGTAAAGTTTTTCCCAATAGTAATCCTTTTCTGGAGGTAGAATTCCTAACATGAAGAATAAGAATGCCTCAGTTAGTAGACCAGCAGTAATAAGGATATTACCAAGTGGGTGAGATAGAATTTTTGCTAGTGCACCAATCATAACAACAGATGCCCCTACACCAATGATCATGTTTTTGATGTACTTAAATCCTTTTGATTTGATAAAACTCATTAGTTAGATGTTTAAAAGTTAGTAATAACCGATTATAAATTTAAATAGTGTTCTTAGTTGAATTTAGAAGTCGTTCATCGATCTTCCGAGGAAAGTAAGTGCACATCTAAATCCTATGTAAGATTTAGTAGTGTCTTGGTATTCCCAATTTCTAGTACCAGTCTGGCAGTAGTAAGAAATGTCTTTCCACGAACCACCCCTGATAACCTTTCTTTTATATGATTCTGGATCATCTTCCTTAGCATCATATTTCATGTCAGGATTCATATCATGCTGGTGCTGATAAGCATTAGGGTGGTAAGCAGTTTCTGTCCACTCAGCTACGTTACCTGACATGTTGTATAGTCCGTAATCATTAGGGAAGTAAGCATCCGCTTTTACAGTATAGTATCCACCATCTTCAGGATAGTTTCCTCTTCCTGGTTTGAAGTTAGCCAATAGACAACCTTTAGCATTTCTGATATAGTAGCCACCCCAAGGGTAAGGAGCAATAGCTCTTCCACCTCTTGCAGCCCATTCCCACTCTGTTTCAGTCGGAAGTCTGAACTCTTCAGTGTTAGGTTCATCTCCTTTCATTGAGTTCCACATATGTGTTCTCCAGTGACAGAATGCTTTAGCTTGTGGCCAATCTATTCCGACTACAGGATAGTCATCGAATGCTGGATGCCAGAAGTAATTTCTGGTCATTGGCTCATTGTATGAGTAAGAAAAATCTCTAATCCAAACTAAGGTGTCTGGATAGACATTTACTTTTCTTTCATTAAGTAATTGAGATCTTACAACATCTGGGCTGTGTGCCGCTTTTCTCCAGTCTATCCACTTGTAGGCGTATTCTAGCTGTCGTGTATCTAGGGCTCTTTCTGTATCAGATATTTTCATGTCACCCTCGTAATACATTTCATCTAGCTCCTCCATTGAATAGTCTAGTTCTAGTTCCCAGTCTATTTTTTCGTTGCCGAATTCATCTTCGTAGAAGTCACCCATGATTGAGTGCGCGACCGAATCTTTCACCCAGTGAACATATTGTCTATATTCATTACAAGTGATTTCTGTGTCATCAATAAAGAATCCAGAAATTGAGATAGATTTTGGTCTCTGAGTATGGGTATTAAAGATATCCTGGTCACTCTGACCGATCGTAAGTGTACCAGAAGGGACGTAGACCATTCCAAATGGATTCAATCCATTCCAACTAGGTCTATCTTGAACACCTACTAATTCCCCAGTTTGCTCTCTTCCACATGAACTTAGTAATAGTAATACTAAGCCCATAAAAAACAATGCTTGTTTTTTCATGCTATTTAACTGATTTTGCCAATTATGATTACATCTTCTATGACGAAGATTGTAAAAATAAACTTTGTTACTTAACTACAAAAGAATCCGCTAAGTTAATATTGCCCTGCTTGTTTTTCTTACAAGCATTACTATAACGGATTAATAATCAATGGTATTATAACCAACTAATGAAAAATTTGAAACTTATAAGTTTCTAGGATTATAGATGATTTCTGGAGGTAAACCTACTCCAATCAATTTATTAAGATTATAACTAACATTGACTTCATGGACACCTTGAGAAATAGTTCTCAGACTGCTTATTCCAGCATCGTAACTGTAGGAAAGAGTATAATTTGTATTAATCTTTATGCCTCCCAGAAATACGACTGAGTCGAATGATCTCTTGCTATAACCGCGTAAGCTTAATCCTCCAAAAACACTGCCATTCTTAATGAGGCAAGATATCTCAGTTTGATAGCTGAGAAAATCAGTTTTGATTAGTACTGACGGGACGAATACTAAATCTCTGATAAAGAGTGGTTTACGAATAAACAAATTGACGATATTAGGATTCGTAATGTTTATGTTTTGAACATCAAACTTTGGTAAAAATAAATTACTGAGACTGAGACTGATATCTAAGGCTTCCATTCCTATGAAAATACCTAGATCATAATCCAGTCTAGTCCCACTAAGCCCCTCGCTAACCAGTATAGGGTCATTGTGCTCTATTGTATTGTTTTCATAGATGCCCTCTGGGGTTAGTAAGACACTTCCATCCAGATTAGTGGTAGTAAATCCTAGACCTAAGCCTCCCGATATTATTCCAAACGCGGTCTTTCTGATGTTGTTATATGATACCTTGAATGAGTTCATAGAAAGTCCTCCGAGCTTATCAGTTTGCATAGAGATTCCAGCACCACCCTCTAAGAGATACAAAGGTAAGTGGGCATTGACCTTAAGGTGAACAGGATTTTGGTCAAATCCAGACCATTGATCACGATAATTGAAATTAGCATGCAGAGACCTTTCTAGACCACCAAATGCAGGATTGATTTGGTACAGATCGACTAGATAAAGAGAGTTTTGAGTTCTTAGCTGTCCGAATAGCGAACTTGAAACTAATATGACCATGGAGATCATTGTAAGTATGCTAAGAGCCTTAATTCTCATAAACCCAATTTATTAAACAAAATCCAAAGTTACTAGCGGACTATATTTCTATTTCCATCTTGTCATTTAGAGGACGTACCCTCTTAGGGAGTTGCTGGCTCCATTCTGAGGTCAATCCCATGCGATGACTAAGGTGGGTAAGGTAAGCCGAATCAGGATTAATTTTTTTTACCTCTATTAAGGCTTCATCTAGATTAAAATGAGAATAATGTTCTTCTCTTCTTAAGGCATTGATAATCAGAACTTTGGAATTTTTTATTTTTGTGTATTCTGCTTCGGGAATACGGTTTGCGTCTGTGATGTATGTGAAGTCATCAACCCGAAATCCATAAATAGGGATCGAGCCATGCTCTATATTGATAGGCGTGATTGTGATATCATTGAATTGGAATGGAGAATCTGATATTTCATGCAACTCTACTTTGGGTATGCCAGGATAGGGCTTCTGATTGAAAATGTAAGCAAAGCGCTCTCTTATCTGTGTGAGGACTCTCTTATGAGCATAGATAGGGATCGACTTATTCTGTGTGAAGTTTATGGCTCTTATATCATCTAAGCCTATGATATGATCGTTATGCTCATGGGTAATGAGAATCATATCTATCGTAGTCAATTTGTTAGCTAAGAACTGTTGTCGAAAATCTGGACCGATATCGATAAGAATCTTAGTCTCTGAAGATTCTACATATACTGAGCTTCTGAGTCTGTGGTCTCTTGGGTCTGTAGACTGACATACCTTACACTGACAACCTATGATGGGTATACCTTGTGATGTTCCTGTACCGAGTGCTATTACTTTCAATGAGATTCTTCGAGGGCTGCAGCCTCAAGATATCCTTTTTCTATTACAACGAGGAGCTTTTTACTTTCTTCACTTAGTTTGTCATCCTGTATTTCTACCTGCTGTAGAATGTCTAACAAACTTTCGATTCTTCCTTTCTCCTTAAAGAATCTGTTAACTATGATGATCTTTTTGTCTCTGAGTATACAATACCCTGATTTAAACTGACCTCTCTCATATCTGACCGTAAAGTCGTGAGATTTAAAAATCTCTTCTATTTTTTTAAGATTAGTTTTTGTATACTTTAATGCCACAATTTCACTTTAGAGCTCAAATATATTTATTCTGATGACATATATTGACAATATTCATAATATGAAAAAACTGTTTTTTCTCTCCCTGACTTTTATACTATTTCTAAGCCCGATTTACTCTCAAAGAGGCTTCCAAGGGTCTGCAGTAGTAGGATTAACTCTAAGTCAGATAGATGGAGATAATTTGTTAGGCTACCATAAGTGGGGAATTACGAGTGGTGTAAAAGTGGCATTTAACCTCCAAAGCAAGCTCCAAGGAAATGTTGAAGTTCTCTATAGCCAAAGAGGCAGCAGTGAAAAGATTTTCAAAAGAGACGATAACTTGGCTCTTACGGCACTCAATTATTTTGAACTGCCTTTCTATCTCTCTTATGCCGATTGGTATGTCGAGAAAGATGATTTTTATAGAATGCGAGCGCATCTAGGTCTTTCTTATGGCGCTTTAGTATCTAGTAGCGGGACTAATGATAACTATGCTTTGAATGATATTGCGACCAGTGATCTTAGTATCTTGATTGGAGCAACTTTTAGTTTTTCTAAGCGATGGGCTTTCACAGCAAGGTATACCAGAGGACTAAATAAACTGCTAGAAGATGACTCTTTAGTCCCTACAGGATATTTATTGGGTTATTTTTGGGCTTTACGAACTGAGTATTCGTTCTAACACATATAAGGTTATGAGAGTTATAATTATCCTATCCCTATTTCTTTTTATTTCATGCAAAGGCGATCAGTCTAAAGGGCCAGCTAAAGCAGCACCTAGTCCTGCTCCAGCAGTTTCTAGTGTAGAGATGAAACCAGGATTTCCCTCATTGCCTCAGAATGTATTGATGAATATCTGGGACAACGGTCAGATGATAGATTATATCTTTCATGATCTCCCTTTCAGTATGAATCAGACAGAGCTCAATAGTATAAGAACAAATCTGACTTACATAGACCCTAAGCCGGTGGACTCTTATCCTGCTACATGTAAGCCTTTCGCGAGGCAGTTTTACCAGGTAGGCGGTGATATCGTTTTAGAGGCAGATATCTATTTCAGTGAGGGTTGTAAGTTTTACGTATTTGTAGAAGGTGGTAAGGCTAAGTATGCTAATTACATGGCAGAAGCTGGAACCAACTTTTTTAATCAGATGGTCAAGCAAGCCATGGAAGCGAGGTCCAATGCCGCTCCCCAATAGGATTGCAGTTATAGATTCAGGCAGTAATACTTTTCATCTTCTTATATCAGAATATAACCCTGAAACAAAGGTGTTATCAGAAGTATTTCGAAAACGATGCTTTGTTTATCTAGCTAAGCAGGGACTTGATATTATTGGTCCAGAAAGTTTTAGAACTGGTATAGAGACCCTAATCGAGCTCAGTGAGCATATCAAAGAATACAAGGTCGCTAAAATAGTTGCAGTGGGGACTGCAGCTCTTAGGAGTGCAAGTAATAGTGCCGCATTTATCACTGAAGCCAAAGCAAAAGCTGGCATTAACGTAGAAGTAATATCTGGCCTTATGGAAGCGGAGTATATTTTCAAAGGGCTTTCCCTTTCTAAGTTGCCAGCACATAGCAGTGGATTGATTATGGACATAGGTGGGGGAAGTGTAGAGTTTGTTTTTTATCGAGATGGAACACTGGAGCATGCGACTTCCATTAATGTAGGAATTTCTCTTCTGAGAAGCCTGTTCAATTATGACACAAAGTATTCAACTCAGCAAAGAAAAGAAGTCAGTAATTTTCTATTGAATAAACTATATGACGTATTGGATTATGCGAAAGAATTTAAACCAAAAATTTTAGTAGGAAGTTCTGGTTCTTACGAGATAATCGAATCTATGCTTCAGCATAAACCAAGGAAAGAAGGGAACCTTTTTACTAGAGCATCAGCCTTATCTATTTGCTGTAAAATTCTCTCACTAGATCTGGTAGGCCGACAAGCTTTGGAGGGAATGCCGCCGGCTAGGGCAGACTTGAGTAAAGAGTCCATGTTGCTTATAAATTTCATTTTGGCTGACATTACTTCGATTGATCATTTATTGGTTTCACCATTCAGTATGAAAGAAGGAATTGCATTGACAGCATTAGATTTAGATTAGTCTAAAAATTATATTAAATTGGTCTAAAATTTAGAAAAATTGACTGAATTTCTAGAGATATTATCCTCAGAATGGGCCTTAAGAGCACTTTTTGCTTCATCATTAGTCGGCTTGATGTGTGGAATCCTGGGCTGTTTCATAGTTCTCAGGAATATGTCATTGATTGGTGATGCGCTTTCTCATGCAGTATTGCCAGGAATATTTTTTGCCTTCTTATTAGTAGGGTATAGCACAATTGGGTTTTTCATTGGGTCCACTATTGCAGGACTTGTTACGGCGGTTGCCATTTCTTGGATACAGCAGAATGTAGAGACTAAAAATGATGCAGCGATTGGAATCATATTTACAGCAATGTTCTCCATTGGAATTATGGGTATATCATGGCTAAATCAGAGTGAAGGTGTCCATCTTGATCTCAAGGATTTCTTATTCGGTAACGTATTGGGAATATCTAACGAAGACATTTACTTGACCTTGGGAATTGCAGTATATACTATACTTTCAGTCTCACTGTTTTATAGATATCTCTTTATAACGACCTTTCAGCCTACCATAGCACAGACCATGGGAATCTCAGCGAAAGCGATTCACTACTTTCTGATGCTACTTTTATCTTTTGCAATTGTTGCTTCCCTGAGAACGGTAGGTGTTATCCTAGTAGTAGCGATGCTGATCACGCCTGCTGCCACAGCGCTTTTACTATCAGATAAGCTAAAAAATGTGCTAGCAATTTCTGGACTAATTGGTGTGCTGTCAGCAATCTCTGGACTTTTCTTTTCCATTTTATTAGAAACTACTCCTGGTCCAGCAATGACTATCTGTGCCACCATATTCTATTTTTCAGCAGTATTGTTTTCACCTTCCCATGGACTCATCTTTAGAATGAACCAGAACCGTATCGAAAAGAAAAGAATTATCAGAGAAGATATTTTGAGGCAGGTTATAAAGAAAAGCCCTGAGCAAGGTATGGGAGTCCTTGAGCTCTCAGAGAGGCTAAATCTAAAATCATCGACAATCGAGAAGTTTGTATCGCTAATGGCAAAGAGTAAAATGCTGGCCTTCGAAAATGGTAAAATAATTTTGACAGCCGCTGGTGTCTCCAAAGCAGAGCAACTTGTAAGAGCACATAGATTATGGGAGACCTATCAAGTAAGAAAGATGGGATTAGGCACTGATCAGATTCATAATGAAGCAGATCAAATAGAGCATTACTTATCAGAAGAGTTATTAGACGAAATAGATCAGGAGCTAGGCTTTCCTACCAAGGATCCACATGATTCTCCTATTCCATCGAAGCCACAGAAAGTTTGAATTAGCTTAGTTCATCTTGGGAGGTCTTGCTTGTCTTTTCACAAGCGCCGTCGCAGTTTCCGTATAAGTTTAGAGAATGGTGAGTTATTTTGAATTTCAATAATTCACCCATCATATCCTTTATATTCTGGATTCTAGGATCACAGAATTCCAAGACTTTACCACAGTCTACGCAGAGAAGATGGTCATGCTGTTTGAAGCCATAAGACTTTTCATACTGAGTGAGATTCTTGCCAAACTGATGCTTCTTGACGAGATCGCAGTTGACCAAGAGATCCAGGGTATTGTATACTGTCGCTCTGGAAACTCGATAGTTTTGGTTTTTCATATGTATATAAAGAGCCTCAGCATCGAAGTGATCGGTCCTTTTATAGATCTCCTCTAGGATTGCATAGCGCTCAGGCGTTTTTCTATACTCTTGTTTTTCAAGATGAATAGTAAAGATGTTCTTTACTTCTTCTATGATCTTTTTCTGATGACCTGTAATGTCTGTATTGCTATTCATCTTCCACTATGAGTCGACTGACATTAGTAATGCCATCTAGTTTTTTAATTGAATTTATAACCTGATTCAGTTGGTCTTTGTTTTTGACAAAGATACTGACCTTCCCTTCAAAATAGCCTTCATCACCTTCTATACTGAATGATCGGATATTTACGCCTAGTTTATTGCTGATTTCATTACTGATTGCTGTAATCACGCCTGGTCCCGAATCTACACCTATAATGGAGAGCTCTACAGTAAAGTTAGTTTTTGTTTTCTTAGACCACTCTGCTTTCAAGACTCTATAGCTGTAATTAGCGAGTAGGTGGGTCGCATTTTTACAATTGGTTCTGTGGATTTTCAGTCCTTCACCAGCTGTCAGATAGCCAAAAATGTCCTCACCTTGTACAGGCTTACAACATCGAGCTAAAGAAAATTCATACTGGTCTGCTGACTCACCATTTACTAGAATGGTGGACTTGTTGAGTACAGGACTTATCTTCCTAGGACGTTTAATAGGTATGTCAGCAGGTGCTTGATTACCACTGCTCATGACTGCGCCTTCGGGTTCCTTAAGCTTCTTAATCTTGCCATTTTCGATGACAAACTTCTTAAAGTCTGGCAGTTTGATTTCTTCAGAAAAAATGGCATAGTACAGATCAGGACGATTAGAGAAGTTGTAATGCTTGACCAAGAAGTCAATATTTTCTTCAAAAGGAATCTTCGAGTTTTTCATCTTTCGCATCAGAGACTCTTTTGCAAACTCTCCTTTCTTTCTTTTTTCTTCTTTCATTGCAGATCTAATCTTAGATCTAGCTTTACCAGTTACTGTAAGTTTCAGCCAGTCTTCTGATGGCTTTTGACTTTTATTAGTCGTTACACTAATCTGATCTCCGTTTTGAAGCTGATATCCCATTGGAACCAGCTTGTTGTTGACCTTGATTGCAGTAGCGTGATAGCCCACTTCTGAGTGCACATCAAAGGCAAAGTCTAGTGCCGTAGCACCTTCAGGAAGGATTTTCATATCACCGTCAGGGGTGAATACAAAGACTTCTTTCTGGAATAGATTTGATTTGAAATCATTTAAGAATTCTAGTGCATCACTATGCTGTGTATCTAATAAGGCTCTGATATTATCAAGCCATCTATCATAGACACTATGCTTGCTTTTTACTCCTTTGTATTTCCAATGGGCAGCAAACCCCCTTTCAGCTATATCATCCATTCGCTCTGACCGCACTTGTACTTCTACATATCTCCCATTGGGACCGATGACCGTAGTGTGCAGCGATTCATAGCCATTGCTTTTCGGAGTTGTGACCCAGTCTTTGAGTCTTTCTGGAATGGGATTATAGACATCCGTTATGATAGAGTATATCTGCCAGCATACACTTTTCTCTCTGTCTTTCTCCACATCACAGATTATCCTTACGGCAAACAAGTCGTAGATTTCTTCGAATGGCACCTGCTTTTTTTGAATCTTATTCCAGATCGATGATATGGCTTTTGATCTTCCTAGTACTCGATAATCTACTTGAAGGTCATTTAGCTTTTCAGTGAGTGGATTTATGAATTCTTGGATATACTGAGATCTATCTGATTCAGACTCTTGTAGCTTTTTAAGGAGATCTTGGTATTGCTCTGGCTCCGATATCTTCATACAGATATCATTGAACTCAGTTCTTATATTATATAGACCGAGTCTATGAGCTAGTGGGGTATAGATATAAGAAGTTTCAGCTGCAATTTTGAGCTGCTTTGCTCTCGGCATGGAATCTATAGTTCTCAGATTATGAAGTCTATCCGCCATTTTGATAAGAGCAACTCTTACATCATAGGTCAGAGAGGTAAGTACTTTCTTAAAGTTTTCAGCTTGCTTGTTCTCTACATTGTAAGTCCCATCTAACTTTGTGAGACCGTCTACGATTCTCTTGATTTTATCTCCGAACGTTTGCTCGATATCTTCCAGAGTAGTGTCAGTGTCTTCTACTACGTCATGGAGCAATGCACTTATAACAGCTGTAGGCCCTAGTCCAATCTCTTCAAAGCATATTCTTGCGACCTCTATGGGGTGGAAAACATAAGGTTCCCCAGACTTTCGCCTCTGAAACTTATGAGCTTCTAGGATTAGTTGATATGCCTTCTTTATATTCTCTTGATCAAGATCTGTGGCCTTAACTAATACTTTATTGTAAAGAGATTTAAACTCAACATCTATTTCATTGTACTCTTCCTGACTTATTGCTTCTCCTTGTGGCATATTCTTTTGCTCTGACTCAAAGAGAAAGATAAGTATTATTGGGGTTTTTAGCTTGAATTATAGTTTTTACTAGCATAATCCTCGCACTTCTAGCAACTTTTGAAATTTTCTCATAGTAAGAGTAGGAAATAATTGTCCTATTCTTAAAATACTATATCTTTGCGCACTGAATTTATTGAAATTAGCGGGTGTGATGAAATTGGTAGACATGCTAGATTTAGGATCTAGTGCTTCACGGCGTGTGGGTTCGAGTCCCTCCACCCGCACTTTCTTTAAATTCCTCATTTAATTTTACCCTCCAAAGTCCTTTACACCAGATGAAGATCGAGAAGAATCAAATTGACGAACTCAATGCTGTATTGACCTTAGTCATAGAGAAAGACGATTATCTGGCTGATTATCAGAATCAACTGAAGTCTTACCGAGACAAGGCACATATGAAAGGCTTCAGAAAAGGAAAGACCCCTATATCTGTAGTTAAGAAGATGTATGGGAATTCATTGTTACAGGAGTCAGTATCCAAGATTTTAACAGAACAGATCAATTCTATTATAGAAGGTGATGAATTTAACATCATTGGAGAGCCCTATTTGGTAGATAGAGAAAATCTACCTGAAATTGATTTTAACTCACTAGCTGATTACACTTACAAGTTTGAGCTAGGTTTAGAGCCAGAATTTGACTTGAAAGGGATAGGTAGCTCAGACAGCTATCCTCAGTATAAAATTGATATCTCCGAAAAAATGATTGACGAGGAGGTGGAGAGCCTTCTAAAAAGATTAGGAGAGCAGAAAAGTGTAGAAGGTCCCGTCATAGATACTGATGTAGTTTACTTTACTGCGAGAGAACTCTATAATGGAAAGGTGCTAGTAGATGGCTTTGAGTCAGAGTTTTCATGTGGTATGGACAAGATCTCTGATACCTATGTAGGAGAAGTTAGGGGCAAAAAAGTAGGGGACACTTTAGATGTGGATATATACCAACTAGAAAAGGACTTAAAAGCCGAACAAGTAGAAAAATACCTACTTAAGGTCAAAGAAGATCAAGATATCTCAGCTGTTGGAAATGATTTCAGGTTAGAAATCAAGGATATAGTAAGAGTGGAAGTGGCAAAGTTTGATCAAGAAGCTTTTGATAAGAGTTTTGGTAAAGATGAGGTCAAGTCAGAAGAAGAGGCTAGAGGAAAAATAAAGGAGTTTCTGAGCGAACACTTCGAAAAAGAGTCCAACAACTTGGTTAACAGAGAAATAATGGAAACCTTAATGACCGTTAACTCTCTCACTTTACCGGAGTCTTTTCTGAAAAAGTGGATGAATGAGAGGGTAGAAGAACCTATGACTGATGAGCAGTTCGAATCTCTAAAGAAAGAACTACAGTGGAAGATCATCAAGAAAAAGATGGTTAAAAAGTTTGAAGTGGAGGTCAAAGAAGAAGAGATATTCCAACACTTTGTAAATGCAATAAGAAATTATTCTCCTTATATAGATCAGGAGAGTCTCAAGAATACGGCCTTTTCTCTTATGAAGAATAGAGAACAAGTAAATACCGCAGTTGAAACAATTAGTAGCGAAAAGGTGTTTAATAAGGTTAGAGAGGAGGTGAAGCTAGAAGAAAAGTCTATTGATAAAGAAGGATTTTATGAAAAAGTAAAATCAGTCAATCAAAAAGCAAGATAATTCGTTAAGTCTAAAAGAAATAAATTGAATATGTCTCTTACAAGTGAGTTCAGAAAATATGCGACTAAGCATATGAATATAAATAGTGATGCAGTGGACCACCATCTTAATGCAATAAATGGTGTACCTAACATTACAGGCTTCACCCCTCAGGTTATAGAGGAAAGACAGATGAACGTCGTAGGGATGGATGTCTTCTCTAGATTGATGATGGATAGAATTATCTTCTTAGGCGTAGGTATTAATGACTACGTGGCGAATGTTGTCCAAGCTCAGTTACTATTCTTAGAATCAACGGACCCAAAGAGAGATATTCAAATGTTTATTAATAGTCCAGGTGGCTCAGTTATAGCTGGACTTGGAATCTATGATACGATGCAGTATGTAACGCCGGATGTAGGGACTATCTGTACAGGTCTTGCAGCCTCTATGGGTGCAGTGCTCTTATCAGCAGGAACTAAGGGTAAGAGGACTTGCCTTCAGCATAGTAGAGTAATGATTCACCAGCCTTCAGGTGGTATGCAAGGGCAGTTTTCTGATATGGAAATATCATACAGATTGATTAAGCAACTCCGAAAAGAGTTATACGACATTATGGCTCATCATACTGGTAAGAAATTTGATCAGATAGAGAAGGATAGTGATAGAGACAATTGGATGTCAGCAACGGAAGCTAAAGACTACGGTCTTGTAGATGAAGTACTAACCAGAGACAACGTTAGAAAAAAAGATAAAGCTTAATATATTGGCTAAAGTGAAAAATAAAGGTCAGAAATGCTCTTTCTGTGGAAGAGATAAAGGAGATACACTGCTTATGATAGCAGGTGTGGAAGGCCATATTTGTGAATCTTGTGTAGAGCAAGCTATCGAAATAGTAAACGAAGAGCTAGGTAACAAGAGCAACGAAAAGAATGATTTCACTTTTAATTTGCCCAAAGGTGTTACACCAGCAAAAATCAAAGAATATCTAGATCAGTTCATAATAGGACAGTCTGAAGCCAAGAAATACTTGTCTGTCAGTGTATATAATCACTACAAAAGATTAAACCAAAAGTCTAATGACGATATAGAGATAGAGAAATCTAACATACTATTCGTAGGTCAGACCGGTACAGGTAAGACTCTATTAGCTAAGACCATAGCCAAGTATCTCAAAGTTCCTTTTGCAATTGTAGATGCGACTGTATTTACGGAAGCGGGTTATGTAGGGGAGGATGTAGAGAGTATGCTGAGTAGATTATTACAAGCAAGTGACTATGATGTCAATGCGGCTCAGAAGGGTATAGTCTATATAGATGAGATAGATAAAATTGCTCGCAAGAGGGATAATCCTTCTATTACTAGAGATGTATCGGGAGAGGGAGTACAACAAGCCTTATTGAAAATGCTTGAAGGTACTGAAGTGAATGTACCACCATATGGAGGTAGGAAGCATCCAGAGCAGAAGATGATCCAAGTAAATACCAGCAATATCCTTTTCATTATGGGAGGAGCCTTTGATGGTATTAATAAGCTTATTGCTAAGAGACTGAATACTCAAGTGATAGGTTTCAATAAGAAGTCACAAGAAATTCAAAAAGAAGATAATCTTCTTAAGTATGTCTCACACCAAGATTTAAAGTCATACGGGCTTATACCCGAGCTCATCGGTAGAATGCCTGTACTTACTTATCTAAATCCTTTAGATAAAGAGACACTAGTAAGAATCTTAACTGAGCCTAAGAATGCACTGGTAAAGCAGTACCGCAAACTTTTTGCTTACGAGAATATAGAGCTAATATTTGAGCCAGAAGCATTGGACTTTATAGCTATGAAGGCACTTGAATATAAACTAGGTGCTAGAGGTCTTAGGTCTATCATGGAAGTAATATTAGCAGATGCAATGTTCGAATTGCCTTCGCATGATGATGTCAAGGAATTTACTGTAGATAAGCTTTATGCTACTCAGCAACTGGATAAGTCTACGATAGCTAAACTCAAAGTAGCTTAGAAAAAACGCCTTTAGCTAAGATCAGGATACAAGGGATAGTTTTCCATAAAGCTGTTCACCTTCCCCTTTATTTTCAAGATTAGCTCTTCGTTCTCTACATCACTGAGGACAGTGTCTATCCAATCTACAATCTGTGCTGAGGCAACTGTACCCATACCGCGACTAGTAATTGCAGCGGTCCCTATTCTTATTCCAGAAGTCACAAATGGACTCTTGTCATCGAAAGGGACCATATTCTTATTCACAGTTATATCCGCCTTTATAAGGGCATTTTCAGCTTGCTTTCCTGAGATACTTTTAGATCTGAGGTCGATGAGCATAAGATGATTATCTGTACCACCAGATACAATATTATAGTCTTTAGCTAGAAAAGCTTCTGCCATTGCTTGTGCATTAGCGATGACCTTTTCTCCGTATGCTTTGAAACTATCTTGCAGCGCTTCGTTAAATGCGACAGCCTTAGCCGCAATGACATGTTCTAGTGGACCACCTTGCATTCCAGGGAAGACACCACTGTTCAGTATCGAAGACATCATTAGTGTCTTTCCTTTCTTTGTCGTTTTCCCCCATGGATTCTCAAAATCTTTACCCATCATTATGATCCCGCCTCTTGGACCTCTGAGAGTCTTATGAGTGGTAGAGGATACAATATGGCAGTGGGGGATAGGATCATTAAGTAATCCCTTTGCGATTAGTCCTGCTGGATGAGCAATATCAGCTAACAATAAAGCATCAATAGAGTCTGCTATCTTTCTGAATCTTTCATAGTCCCAGTCTCTTGAGTATGCTGAAGCTCCACAGATAATCAATTTAGGTTTATGTAACTGAGCGAGGGCTTCTACCTTATTCATATCTATGGTCCCAGTGTCCTCTTCTACGCCGTAGAACACAGGTTTGTATACTTTCCCAGAAAAGTTAACCGGAGATCCATGAGAGAGATGTCCACCATGAGAAAGGTCAAAACCTAATACAGTATCTCCTGGTTGTAGGACTGATAGGAAAATTGCTGCATTAGCTTGAGCTCCAGAGTGGGGTTGTACATTAGCATACTCAGCGCCGAAAAGCTCTTTGAGTCTATCAATGGCCAACTGCTCTATTTCGTCTACTACTTCACATCCACCATAATATCTCTTACCAGGATATCCTTCAGCGTATTTATTTGTGAGACATGTGCCCATGGTGTTTATAACCTCTAGGCTGGTGAAATTTTCTGAAGCTATCAGTTCTATACCTTCTCTTTGTCTCTTTAGCTCTTTCTCTACAAGAGTATTGATCTGAGTATCTTTCATTTAATGTAGTTATTGGTCGTGTTCTATTTAATACGAACCAAAAATAAAAAAGCCTTGCGGGAATCCCGCAAGGCTTTTTATCTTATATGAAATTATTAGGCTTATTGAATTCCTAATGCTCTCAATGTCTCTACATCCATCTGTCCGATTGGAAGACCATTGTCTTTCTGGAACTTGATAAGAGCCGCTTTTGTCTTTGGCCCCATTGAATTATCAGGAGTTCCTACATTGTATCCTCTTGAGTTAAGAGCTTCCTGTACTTTTCTAGTTAATTGAGAGTAACCTGGAGCAGTAGAACAAACTACTTCTTTCCACTCTGTGAAACCACCAGCTTTAACTAGTTGTCTCTTAGTTACAGTCTTGTATTCTGCAGGTATATCAATAGTTCTAGTAGTCGCTGGAGTAGTCTTACTAAATGTTCTAGTCTCGTATCTAGCCTCTACAGGATTACTTGTAGTAGTTGCAGGATTAACAAGTTTCTTGAATGATCTAGTAGTATACTGAGCATCTCCACTTACATTTTCAGCAGAAGCATCATTAGCTAACTTCTGGTAAGAAATAGTAGTGTATTGAGCTTCACCAGTAATTGGTTCAGCAGAAGCATCATTAGCTAACTTCTGGAATGATCTAGTTGTGTACTGAGCATCACCTGATACATTTTCAGCAGAAGCATCATTCGCTAATCTCTGAGAAGAGATAGTAGTGAATTGGTCATCTCCAGAAATGTTTTCAGCAGTTGCATCATTTACTAGTCTTTGGAAAGTTCTAGTAGAGTATGATTTTCCATCACCCTCTGTAGAAGCACCAGCAAGAACTAGTTCTACTCTTCTGTTCGCTCTTCTTCCGTTAGCAGTAGAGTTGTCAGCTTTAGGCTGTGTTTCTCCTCTGCCTTCGTAAGATAGAGAGCTAGCATTTGCACCAGCTGCTATCAGAGCATCATATACTCTCTTGGCTCTGTTTCTTGATAGAGTTAAGTTAGCTCCATCATTTCCTTGAGAATCAGTGTGACCTACGATAGTTCCACCTCCCATAGAGTTAATCTTCTCTACAGCTCTAGCTATCTCAGAAGAATAACCTCCTGAAAGAACATCAGAACCTGAGTTGAAATTAACGTTGATTACATAGTTAGAAGATCCACCTGGAACGTAGTTCTCAGCACCTGCATCGCTAACTAATTTCTGATAGGTATATGTACCGTAAGAAGCATCACCGCTGATATTTTCAGCAGAAGCATCATTTGCTAATCTCTGAGAAGAGATAGTCGTGTACTGTGCAGCACCATATACTGGCTCAGACACAGCATCATTAGCTAACTTCTGAGAAGTAATAGTTGTGTACTGAGCATCACCTGATACATTTTCAGCACCAGCATCATTAACCAGTTTCTCGAAAGATCTAGTTGTGTACTGAGGATCACCTGAAGTATTTTCTGCAGTTGCTTGAGCAGATAATTTCTTGAAAGATCTTGTAGTAAATACAGCCGGTACATCTACAACTTCAGTAGTTGCAGGTGATACTAGCTTTTGGTAAGATCTAGTCTCATACTTAGCAGGCATAGTTACTGACTCTGTAGTCGCTGGAGTAACTAATTTTCTGTAAGATATAGTAGTGTATACAGGATCCACTTGTACAGCTTCAGTTGTAGCTGGAGTTACAAGTTTTCTATAAGTTCTTGTAGTGTAAACTGGTTCTACAGTTACAGCTTCAGTAGAAGCAGGAGTAACTAATTTCTTGTAAGATCTAGTTGTGTATTCAGCAGGCACCTCTACCGCTTCAGTAGTTGCAGCAGAAACTAGTTTTCTATAAGAAATCGTAGTGTATTCTGGCTCTACAGTTACAGCTTCAGTAGTTGCTGGATTAACAAGTTTTCTGTAAGATCTTTCTTCATATACAGCTGGAACTTCTACCGCTTCAGTAGTTGCAGCAGAAACAAGTTTCTTGTATGATCTAGTAGTGTATACAGCTGGAACTTCTACAGCCTCAGTAGTTGCTGGAGAAACTAGTTTTCTATAAGAAATCGTAGTAAATACAGCTGGAACTTCTACAGCTTCAGTCGTTGCAGGCGTAACTAATTTTCTGAATGATCTAGTAGTATATACAGCAGGCACTTCTACCGCTTCAGTAGTAGCAGCAGATACCAACTTTCTAAATGATCTAGTTTCATATTGAGCAGGCACGTCAACTACTTCAGTAGTAGCATCGTTAACTAGCTTTCTGAAACTTCTAGTAGTGTATTGAGCTGGTACATCGATAGTCTTAATACAATCGTCACCTGACTCAGTCCATCCTGCTTCACAACCTACTCTTACCTTCTTAGTAACAGTTCTGAATTGTGCAGGCGTTTCTTGTAGACACCAAACTAGACAATCATTAGGATCTGCAGAAAGACAGTTTTTGTCAGCTTTCTTCTTTACCCACTTAGTAGACGCTGGAGCAGTTTCAATTTGCTCAGTCATCGTCTCATATCTTGCTGGTCTCTTTTCTAATCTTGTAGTTGCTTCAGAAACAAGAACTTGTTCAGTTACTGTTTCATATGTAGCTGGTATAGTTCTGATAGTAGTATAGGCATCTTGCTTAAGTACTTGCTCAGTTACAGTTTCATAAGTTGCAGGTACTGCTCTTAGAGTAGTGTAAGCATCTTTCTGAAGGATTTGCTCAGTTACTGTTTCGTATACAGCAGGAACTACTCTTAAAGTAGTGTAAGCATCTTTCTGAAGAACTTGCTCAGTTACAGTTTCGTAAGTAGCTGGTACTGCTCTTAGAGTAGTATAAGCATCTTTTTGCAGTACTTGCTCAGTTACAGTTTCGTATTGTGCAGGCACTTTTCTTAGGGTAGTGTAAGCATCTTTAACTAATACTTGCTCAGTTACAGTTTCGTATGTAGCTGGTACTTTTCTAAGAGTAGTGTATCCATCTTTCTTTAATTTTTGCTCAGTTACAGTTTCGTATGTAGCTGGAACTTTTCTTAAAGTTGTGTATGCATCCTTCTTAAGAATCTGCTCAGTTACTGTTTCGTAAGTAGCTGGTACTGCTCTTAGAGTAGTGTAGCCATCTTTTTGGAGTACAGTTTCTGATACTGTTTCGTATACAGCAGGTACTTTTCTAAGAGTAGTATAACCATCTTTTTGAAGTACTTGCTCAGTTACTGTTTCATATACAGCAGGAACCGCCTTTAAGACATCATATGCTTCCTGAACTAATACTTGCTCAGTAACAGTTTCAAAAGAGGCAGGAACTACTCTTATAGTAGTGTATGCATCCTTAGTCATTACTTGCTCAGTTACAGTTTCGAACTGTGCAGGAGATATATTTACTGAAGAAGAACCGTCAGACTTTAAGATCTGCTCAGAAACAGTTTCGAAAGTTGCAGGTGTAATTCTTACATCAGAAGAACCTTCACTAGCAAGCACTTGCTCGCTTACAGTTTCGAATTGTGCAGGGATAACTCTATAGTTAACTACACAGTTAGGATCTTGAGTTCCTTGACTAGCTGCAGCTACAGCTGGAGTTACTAATTCTACTCTCCTGTTAGTCGCTCTTCCTGAAGAAGTGCTATTATCAGCTATCGGGCTAGATTCTCCCATACCTTCATAACTAAGGCATGAAGCAGAAACACCAGCAGCAATCAAAGCATCGTATACCGCTTTTGCTCTGTTTCTCGATAGATTCAAGTTAGAGTTATCGTTACCTTGAGAATCTGTGTGACCTACGATTCTAGATACACCACTACTGCAATCCATAGAACTAGCTATTCTCGCGATTTCAGCGCTAGAAGAACCCGTAAGAACTGCAGATCCAGAGTTAAAGTTTACGTTCAGTGCCGTTCCAGCTCTGTATCCACTTCCACCTGATGCACAAGTGTTAGCGATTACTTGCTCCGTTACTGTTTCGAATGTCGCAGGTGTAATTCTTACATCTGAAGAACCTTCAGATTTAAGTACTTGCTCAGAAGCAGTTTCGAATTGTGCTGGAGTTATTCTCAAGTCAGAAGCTCCATCTTGTGTTATTACTTCCTCAGTTACAGTTTCAAACTGTGCAGGGGAGATTCTAACATCAGATGCACCTTCACTTGCTAACACTTGCTCAGTTACAGTTTCGAATGTAGCTGGGGTAATGTTAACAGAAGAAGCACCATCAGACTTAAGAATTTGCTCAGTTACAGTTTCGAATGTAGCTGGGATAATTCTCAGTTCGTTACTTCCATCAGATGCTAACACTTGCTCAGTTACAGTTTCGAATGTAGCTGGGGTAATGTTAACAGAAGAAGCACCATCTGACTTAAGTACTTGTTCAGTAGTAGTTTCAAACTGTGCAGGAATAACAGATAGTGTATTTCCTCCATCAGAGGCTAATACTTGCTCCGTCATAGTTTCAGTAGTTCCAGGAACTATTTCCACTCTTGTGGTAGCATCTTTTACAAGAATCTGCTCTGTCACAGTTTCATATTGATCTTGGATTAAACAACGAGCATAACATTTGCCAGGCTCTTGCGGCATGCCCTCACTAGGTGAGTCGCTCTGACCGCTTAAGTTAACCATACCAATAAGGAATAGACAAGATAAAATTAGACTAACTTGTTTCATGGTTGATTTTAAAATTTTATTATATAATGTCAATAAAGGTTTAGTCCTAAGATATTACAAATAGGAAATCTATTATCAGTTTAAGACAACAAATCTACTCAATAAATCTTGGATAACATAGATAGTATTTGGTAACCTTCTTTACGTTTATCCAAAGATTTAATAACTCAGATAGGGGTACTATAACCCCATCTTTTTTTAACACTTTAATATCCTGCTTGTAACTGTTGTATGCTTGTGTAGTTTCCTGACCTTTGAAAACTAAGCTTTTGCTTAATGAAGCTGAAACTCCTAAGTTTTGCTCGATTTTGTGACGTAGGTTTGTCACAAAGTCACTAGAGAAAGGTTTATCCTGAAGATTTATGGCAAATAATCTTCGTTCTAAGATGCTATTTGATAGATAGTTCAGAATAATATCAGGGTGATTCTTGTAAATTTTTAAACTAGAGATTACATCCACATCATCCAATTCAGTGAATCTCTCCACATAATTATCTTCATTTATTGTGCCATTCATGCTGTCACGAAGAAATTTGGTGAGAAAACAGCTACTATGAAGTGTTAAATCTGATGCTTCCAACATTGTTTTTAATCTCACTACGAATTCTCTTAACATGGTCTCTGAGGAGATAGAAGTCTTATGCAGATAAACTTGCCAGTACATGAAGTGTCGAGCGACTAAGAACTTTTCAATAGAAAAAACGGCTTTCTCCTCTATAACTAGTTGATTGTCAACAACATTCATCATTGATATCAGCCTTTTATAACCAATGACGCCTTCAGCGACACCTGTATAGTAACTATCTCTAGTTAAATAATCCATCCTGTCCATATCTAGCTGACTAGAGACTAGCTGGTGGAAGAAGGGCCTATCATACATCCCTAGGAAGATCTTAATGGCCAATTCTAGTTTACCTTCGAACTCGGTATTGAGCTTTTGCATGAGATCTAGAGATATCTTCTCATGGTGGAGTGGAAATAATAAACTTTCCAAGCCGTGTGAAAAAGGACCATGGCCAATGTCATGCAGTAATATGGCCTGACATACAGCTAGGTGCTCTTCCTCACTAATCTCAATATCTTTCGACCTGAGACTAGTTATAGCATTATTCATCAAATGAAGAGCCCCCAAGGCATGACTAAACCTAGAATGGTTCGCTCCTGGATAGACATAGGAAGAAAGTCCCATCTGACCTATTCTCCTTAATCTTTGGAAATAAGGATGATCTATGAGATCATACAGATGATCAAAGGGGAATGAGATCAATCCATAGATAGGATCATTTATTATCTTTCGTTTGTTCATTTAGCTGCGAAAGTACTAGATTGATCTTTTATAACGTTCGTTTAGCTCCTAATCAAAATTTAATTAAGCTCAATCCCTAATATAATATGTCAAAGGTAAAAATCCTCTGGGCAGATGATGAAATAGATCTTCTCAAGCCACAACTATTCTTCCTAGAAAAAAAAGGCTACGAAGTCGTCCAAGTCACCAATGGTCATGATGCCCTTGATGTCCTTGCCGAGAATAATGATATACAGGTGGTCTTCCTAGATGAGTCTATGCCTGGTATTACTGGATTGGAGACCCTAGAACAAATTAGGAAAAATAATAAGACTGTACCGATAGTCATGATTACTAAGAATGAGGCAGAAGACCTCATGGAGCAGGCTATAGGTAGCCAGATCGATGATTATCTCATAAAACCTGTCAATCCTAACCAAATACTACTTTCCTTAAAGAAGATCATAGACAACAAAAGGTTAGTCAGTGAAAAGACGGCAGTAGACTACCAGCAAGAGTTCAGAAAGATTAGTATGGATATCAATAGTGGGCTTTCTATGGAGGAATGGAATGAGCTCTATAATCGCATTATTGATTGGGAGATTAAGTTAGATAACTCTGATAATGAGGGAATGCGGGATATCTTAGATATGCAGAAAAAGGAAGCCAATAAGGAGTTCTGTAAGTTTGTTTCTAAGAACTATCTCGATTGGCAAACCAAGGGCGAGGGACCTGTTTCTTCTCACAATTTGTTTAAGGAATATCTATTTCCAAAGTTGGATAAAGAGAAGTCTAACGTATTAGTATTGTTTGACAATTTGAGGTTCGATCAATGGAGAACCTTGGAGCCAGTAATTAGTGAGTTGTTCAGGGTGGAGGAAGAGCAAGTTTTCTGCAGTATTTTACCGACGTCTACGCAGTATAGCCGTAATGCCATATTTGCAGGTATGACACCTCACGAAATACAAAAGAACTTCCCTCAGTATTGGTTAAACGATAATGAAAAAGGTGGTAAAAACCAGTATGAAGAACAGTTGCTTTCTAAGCAAATAGAGAGGAATTTCAGAGATCCCCTAAAGTGGCAGTATCACAAGATCAGAAATCTAAATGATGCTAAAAGTCTACAGGATAATATTCTGAATGTTACTAAGAATGATCTAACGGTTATAGTATATAATTTTATAGATATGCTTTCTCATGCCCGTACGGAAATGGAGGTGCTTAAAGAGCTTGCTTCAGATGAGAAAGCTTACCGATCATTAACCAAGTCTTGGTTCCTTAATTCTCCTATATGGAATAGCCTACAAGCCTTAGCAGATAAGGATATTAAGCTATTTATTACGACTGATCATGGGACTATAAGAGTGAGTCAACCGTCTAAGGTTTTAGCAGATAGAGAGACGACAACTAACCTTAGATATAAGGTAGGAAAGAACCTTAATTACAATGAAAAACAGGTACTCGATGTGAAAGATCCACATTCTTACGGATTACCTAGACCTAACATTAGTTCCAAGTTTATTTTTGCGAGAGAAGATCACTTTTTCTTGTATCCAAATAACTACAACCATTACAACAGAATGTATACAGATACCTTCCAGCATGGAGGCCTTTCCATGGAAGAAATGATCTGTCCCTTTATAAGTCTGACACCTAAGTCTTAGACTTACGGCGTTAGATCTTTTTGGTACTTTTCTACGGCTCTTTTTGAGATATGTATACTAGCTTCATAGAGGAAGAAAACAGGTATACCTATGAGGAATTGTGTGACAATATCTGGAGGTGTGATAATCGCCGCAAAAAGCAAAATTACTACAATCGCATGCCTCCTATATTGGCGCATAAATTCAGGTGTGACGAGACCTATTCTGGAGAGAAAATAGATGAGCACTGGAAGCTCAAAAATGATTCCAGTAGGTACGGTAAACATAGTCATGTAGTTCACATATGAAGCTAAGGATGGACTGCTTATGACTTCACTGGATATACTATATCCTGCAAGAAATGAAACCGCAAAGGGTGATATCACATAGTACCCAAAAAGGACTCCTGAAAGAAATAAAAAAGAACAAATAAAGACGATTCCTCGAGCTGCCTTCTGCTCATTAGGATAGAGGCCAGGCTTAATAAAACGCCAGAACTCCGAGAAGATATAAGGAAAGGAAATTATGATTCCTAGCCAGATCGAAACCTTGAGGTGAGTAAAGAACTGCTCACCAAGTTCTCTGGGCATTATCGTGAATTCAGGCGGATAGAAGCAAGTGAAATCAGATATACTGCAGAAAAACTGGTAAGTGATGAAGTCATTGTTTTTTGGTGCTAAGATTATATTATCAAAGACAAAGCTCTTAAAGACAAAGACCACAGTCCCAAAAAACAACACTGAAACCAGTGAACGTACGATGTGCCATCTCAATTCCTCGAGATGATCCAAGAAGCTCATTTCTTTTTCTTCATTGTTTTTTTGTGGCTCTGACATCAGGACGTAAAATTATACGGATATAACCAAAGTATAGAAATATTTTCCTTTACTTTTGATTTTCACATTTACGAATTTACCATACGTTGCTAACCTATACCTTAATAGCTGTAGTCAGTCTAGTAGTCTTACTTTATTCTTCTGACAAGTTTATAGAATCTGCAGAGAAGATTGGACTTTCCTTTGGGATTTCTCCTTTTATAATAGGAGTGACTATAGTAGCTTTTGGGACCTCTCTTCCAGAGCTTGCTGCTTCCATTGCTTCAGTATATAGCGGCACTTCAGAAATTGTCATAGGTAATGTGGTTGGGTCCAATATCACCAATATTTTGTTGGTACTAGGGCTCACGGCCATGGTAGGGAAGAAGATCGTATTAGACTTTGATGTATGGGATGTAGATATGCCCCTTCTGATCGGATCAGCTTTCTTGTTGATGTTTACCTTGACAGACGGACATTTATCTTTTATAGAATCTATTCTGTATCTCGTTGCTTTGTTTGGGTTTTTGATTAATTCTGTGACGGGTAATGCGGATAATGATCTAGAAAAGACCAGTGTGGAACTAATGGATGTCGCTAAGTTGGTCCTCGGAGGCTTCGGAGTCTTTATAGCTGCTAAATATTGCATATTCGGTATAGAAGAAGTCTCTAAGTTAGTCGGAATTAGTCCAGAAGTCATTTCTCTTACCTTTGTTGCACTAGGAACCTCACTCCCTGAGGTAGTAGTCAGTATGGCAGCAGCAAAGAGAGGTAAGCATGCTATTGCGGTTGGTAATGTACTGGGATCCAATATCTTTAATTCCTATGCAGTGATGGCGATTCCTTCCTTTTTAGGAGAGCTAGCGATACCTGAGAATGTGATCTCATTTAGTTTACCATTCATGGTGGCTATGACCTTGCTCTTTGGAGCTGTCACCTTGTCTAAAAAGATTGGCAAGTGGGAAGGTCTTCTATTATTGACTTTCTATGGATTTTACCTTGCTGAACAATTCTCCTCTCTGTAGTCGTGTTATATTTACTTCGATATTGAAAGTTGGGTTAATTTTGACCATCATTCACAGTTCAGAATCAAGTCATAAACCATATGTACAAAGCTGTTAGGATTATAACAATGGTAAGTTTCCTATTTATAAGCTTTTTTGAGGCTCAGGGCCAGACCATGCCTAGAGCTGTGTATAATTTTGATGCCTTAGACATCTCTGAGAGTACAGGCAATTTTTCAGATGGATCCGCTAAGAATAATGATTTCTATGACTGTGGAGTAGGGGAGAACTCTAATGCGCTGAGCATGGAGGGTTCAGCAGATACGATATGTCTAGACCCTAAAGTGAAGTCTCTGATGGAGGATAACTTCTCATTGAGTTTTTACTTCTGGCCGCAATACGAGGTTGAATCTTATACTCTGTTTTCGATTCAGAATAATTGTGAAAGAGATTCTTCTTTGAATATCAGATTTACGGCTAACAATGAATTGAGAATAGAACTAGCAGCTAATGCTGGAGATGCTGTCAATTTTTTCCATACCATAACTACTGATATCTGCTGGCATCAAATAGTGCTTACAAGAAATGGAACCACCTACTCGCTATATGTTGATGGTGCTTTTGTAGAAAGTATAGAGTTCTTGACAGATATAAGTTTCGGTAAGAACCATCCAGTGTATGTCGGATTTTCTGAATGCGTAGGCCGTTTTGATGAGTACTATGATGGGAGGATAGATGAAATAAGAATTTATGATACCGCCATAGATGAAAATGAGATCAACGCCATTGATTTCAATGCAGATAGAGTATTATCTCAGGATACTACTTTGTTTGAGGGTGATGCCTATCAGATTTTTACAGGATCTACCTGCGCTAATAATATTACTTGGAGCCCAGCTGTAGGTCTAGATGATGCCTCTTCTCTGTCTCCAGTTGCTACTCCTTCAATGACGACTACCTATGAAGTGACCTTTGATAATGGTACTTGTGTAAGTACTGACTCTGTGAGAATTAGTGTGGTGCAATCTGATGATATAGATTGTAATACCTTACTTCTACCTAAAGCCTTTACACCTAATGGTGATAATCTCAATGATGAGTTTGGTATTAGTAACGGATTTATAATATCTGACCTTGCTCGCTATGAAATCTATGATAGATGGGGACTAAAACTGTACGAGGCCTCTAATAAGGCAGATATGTGGGATGGGACTTATAAAGGACAGAGTATGTCGCCAGGGACTTATGTCTACAAGATAGAATATCAGTGTCTTGATAATAATTACAAAAAAACCGGTAGCTTTAATCTGATTAAATAAGTCATAGTTGCACACCAATCCCTTAAGTCATTTTCTCGAGCCTTTCTCGTTTTTATTGATAATCACCTGTTTATCAGTTGGTTGTAAGAATGATGCCCCAGCGATTTCTTCCATTCATGCTAAAACACCTACGATAGATAAGGTCAAAAAGGAAGTGGTTAGTACACCAGAGCTAGAAGAGAAAGACACTTTGACTACAATTGAAAATCAAGAGGAAGTAGCCGAAGTAGTCACTAAGAAAGAGGTCATTAAGAAACCAGCAATCTCTCCCTCCAAACCAAAGCCAAAGAAAAAGAGACCTAGACCAAGGCCGGCTATAAAGTTTGAATTAGATCGTTATGACTTTGGTGAAATTAATCAGGGCGATACGGTAGATGTAGATTTTAAGTTTGCTAATGTAGGCAAGGGGCCTTTGGTCATCAATACAGTGAAAGTCACCTGTGGCTGCACTCAACCAAGTTATCCATTCGTCCCTATTGATCCAGGAGAGGAGGGTACTATCGGGATTAAGTATGTCAGTGTAGGAAAAGAAGGCGCACAGAAGCCTCTAGTTACAGTCTATACCAATGCTTCTAAGGAACCGATCACTTTGATGCTAAGTGGCATTGTTAACGTGCCTGAGAAAGATGAGGAGATAAAAGATACTCTAGCTCCAGAAGAAGCCCCAGTAGATAGTCTTCAAAATAAGTAAGGCTTAGTTGTCTAGAGCTAGGACTAAATAAATTACCTAATCAGAGTTATTTCTCCTCTATAGTCGATAGTCTGTCCATCGCTGAATAGTACCTTTGCGATCCATACATAGACACCTGGACTACAATCTCTGTTGTCTTTTCTACCGTCCCAGCCATCATCTTTACTATGTGGAAAATCTTTGACCGCATCAGGTAATTCAAACACTAGATTACCCCATCTGTCATAGATAAGGAAGTTCTCTATTCTTTCTACTCCACGTCCAGTCAACAACATGAATTTATCATCAATGTCTGAATCTGGTAGAAAGGCAGTCGGTCTATAGACTCTTCTAGGTGTATCTAGATTAATAAGGAGTTCATCTGTGGTCGTGCAACCATTTTCATCTGTAACTATGACAGTAATTGTAACATTGTTAGTTGCGGTATAACTGATAGAAGTACATGGGTCCATAGTCAGACAGTCCCATCCATCAGCTGGGGTCCATAGGATATCCTCTATTTCTGTAGAGCTGATAATCGTAGGAGTGATTTCTATTGGTGCTGCACCTATTTCTGCATCTATATCTGGTCCTAGGTCTACACTAAATTCTGGAGGTCCTGGCACCTGTATAAGGCCTAAGTCAAATGGGCAACCCTCTGAGTCAAAAACCGAGACCGTGGTCGGTCCAGGAAGAACTTGTACACAAGAATCTATTGGAATTCTACCACCCAGTGCTCCACTGCCTATAGTGTAAGTGTAATTAATCCCAGTTCCACCTGTAATTGTGTTTTGATTGATCCCAAGGCAGACAGTTTCTCCTTGGCAAGCAGGGGGACCTGAAAGCTCTATCTCTGCGAAGATTGGTTCTGAAGCAGATATGGTGTCCATAACTACCGCAGTACAATCACAGGCATCAGTTACTGTTATAGAGTAAGTGCCTTCTGCCAGACCTTGGCCTAGGTCAGTATCAGATACACTATCTGTCCATGTGTAGCTGTATCCGTCGCATCCACCAGTGGTAACAAGTTGTATGCTTCCTCCTGCTCCGGGGTCTTGGCAACCAATGTTTATTTTTTGTGCGACTTCTACTATCAGTGAGTCTGTATCCATGATGAATACAGTGTCTATTTTTTCGCAACCCAATGCGTCAGATATGGTTACTAGGTATTCTCCAGCACAAAGATCATCTCTGGTCTCTGCCGAAGAATTATCAAAAGCCCAGGTATAAGAATAAGAACCCGATCCCGTGGACACCGTGCCACCCATAGCTTGCAGTGTCACTGAGCCATTGCATTCTCCATTGCAGAGCACAGAACCTATGTTTGATCCTGCTATAAAGTTCATTTCTTCAGGTTCTCCGATTTCAAATTCTAGTCTTAGTTGACAATTGTTTTCATCACTGATGATTACAAAGTTTGGTCCTAATGGAAGGTCACTGTTTGTCTCCATGAGACCTCCTGAGAGAGCATCCCCATTAGACCACACATATCCAAAAGTACTGTGACCACTAGGATTCATTTCTATCATCGCTGTGGCTGTTCCATCGCCTCCTCCGAAACATGAGATGTCTATGGTATCTGTTATACTAGCTGTGAATATTTCTGGTTCAGCTAAGGAAAAGAGGGTATCCTTAGAGCAACCATTTACATCCTCTATTGTGATATTGTAGTCACCAGCTAATAGATTAGTTGCGACACAAGAAGTAATACTAGGATCATCCCATGTACAAATAAGATCAGGAGCACCTGGGTTTCCTTCTATAGCAATAATACCATCATTCAAGCCAGGGCAAGTAGGTGATGTCAAAGTCCCCGTGAAGGCCACATCATCGTTTTGTCTTAGGGAGACTTCTAGTGTAGCAGGACAACCCATACCATTAGCATCTACTATGGTGATAAAGTAATCACCTCCCGCAAGATTATCTCTAGAGCAATCAAAATTTGTAGAGGGTGGTAAAGGGATGCCATTTAGTTCCCAAAAGCAATTATACATACCTGAGCCACCTTGTATATCTGTAATTTCTATACTTCCGGGGATAGGAATAGCAACGCCACATTCTGCAGGATCAGTCTGGTTAAACTCAAAAGTTAGTCTTCCTGGGTCTCCTAGTACTATAGTATCTGTAACAATGCAGGTCATCGCAATATTACTAACTTCCACTATATAGGTTGCAGCAGTATCTGTAGTGAAGATCGCTTGGTCTCCTAAGTTCGCTTCATTTTCTGTATACCAATTAAAGGTTAATTCACTTTCATCAAAGCCATTAAAGACCGCCTCTAATACAGCAGCTAGGGTAGGGTCGGTACAATCGAGGTTTTGATTGAGCATAGCTTCTACTGTTAGGAAATCACCTTGCTCTAGATCAACAAAAGTATCTTGAGTACAGCCCTGTGTATCTGTGACGGTTACATTGTATATACCTGCGGGTAAGTTACTAAGTATTCGATTGTCTCTTAGGGTATCAAATTCCCATCTGTAGGAGTAGTCACCATTGCCTCCTGTAGCTGTAAGGGTAATGGCGCCATTGTCTTGTCCACAATCTGGTTGTACACCTATAGGCATGAGCTCTATCGGGTCCGTAGAGAAGTCTGGTATCGAGAATGGGAAAGTCTCACTACATAATATCCTACTTAGATCATTGGGATCTAAAATCTGCATTGTCCATTCATAATCTCCAGCTGAGAGGAAATTACCTGTAGAAGTGGGCGCACCACAACCTGCACCAAAGCCTACGAAGGCACAATCACCACCACCTGCTGTAGGAATGCTGCCTGCTACACCTACTCTCCTTAACGAATTCACTAAAATTCCCTGGACTGGAAAAGTACTAAGCCTGAGCGATGCTGAATATCCTGGATCATCACAACCTGGTGGTATAGTGTCAAACTCTAATGGGAATCTATTTTCTATAGGAATAGGCACACATTCTTCTAGTATACATCCGACCTGATCTCTCACTTCTACCATGTAGCAAGTGTCCTGCTCATTAAATGAAATACTCCCCATCGGGTCATCAATGGTGACACAAGTTCCTAGTCTATTATTTATCTCGTATTCTAATCCGGGGAATGGTGTACCTCCTGCGCCACAGATAGAAAGAGTCCCCATATCATCGAACATGCATAGAAAAACATCTGAATCAAAATCTATAGAGAGCGGCTCTGTGAATAGGGTAATGTCTTCCATTACTTCGCTACAGCCTGCCTCATCTGTAACAGTGAGACTGTATGTACCATTACTTAGGTTGGAAATAACACCAGGATTTTCAAAGTAGTAGACGCCATCAGAAACTTCTACAGTATAATCAGAGGTTTCAGCACCTCCAGATAATGTGTATTGTATTTCACCATCATTAGTATTGAAGCAGCGTGGGTCTATGACCATAGTATCTATCGTGATGCTACTCAGATTTCTATCAATGTCAAAGAAGTCTCCAAATCCATTGGTATTGCCCATGGCATCTACCAACTCTATGGCATAGGTGCCAGAAGGGATATTGCTGAAATTTAATCTATCATCTTCTGATAACAATTCTTCATTCGTAAATGGAGTGCCTATAATATCTACTTCAACAGGAAAGGCTGCACCACATACTCCGAATGAAATTGTTCCTGAAGAATTACAAATCTGCAAATCTTTGACAGTAGGTGTTTCGCATTCTATACAGACCTCTACTTCGCTAGTATTAAATATTATGGAATCCATTACACAGCCTTCTACTTCGTTTTTGACTAGCGTGGCGAAAGGAGGATTATAGACAGCACCATCTATCTCAAAGAGTTGTGAACAATCACCTGCAGCTTGTGCTTCGAAACAAATAGTTAGAAATATATCTCCATCATTAAGGGAAGAGCCATCCGTTGTAAGGAAATTGTCAAACCAAAGAATGTTAAGAATACCTTGATCTTTTCTTCCTTCATTGAATATGAGATCTCCTGAAAGAGCGCCTAGTGTGACGAGATTAGGATCATCAAGCTCAATAACTGTCGGGTCAAAATTGAGCACAAACTGAACTAATGATAAGTTTGTAAAATTGTTAGCTCTGAGATTGATGCAGAAGTCATCTCCTGGGTAGATATTGGGATCTCCTGGTAGATTGGGGCCCACTATTTCTATTTCGATTTCTAAGAGGGGGATTGTAGACTCGCATGGACTATCTTGACCAAAAAGGGGGAGTATACAGAAAGAAAAAAAGAACATTAAAATGCTCTTGGTGCAGATATTCATGAAAGCTAGGATTCTTAATAAGCAAAGATAGAAGAAACTAATATATGTAAGGCCTTCAAATGAATTAATTGCCTAATGCATAAGTCATTAGCTACACTAATAATATACCTTACAAGCAATAAACGTTGCTTATGGGATATTTATGTCAGTGATGAGTGGAATACTAATGAGTGGAGTAGGGGACCGGGCATAAAAAAAGCCCCATCAATGTGAATTGATGAGGCAGCTGGTTTTCGTATTTCTTTCTGTTAGTGGATAATCGCAGCGATACCGAAATCTCTTTTTAAGATTCTCCTGAAGCCTTCAGCTTCATCCATGCTCTGGAATTCTCCCATGACCACTTTGTATTGTGTCATATTATTCACATAGTCATTAACCACTATAATAGGCTCCATAAAAGTCTGGCTAAGCTCATTTACTCTTTTGAATGCTTGCTCGTAGTCAGTATAGTTCGCTATTTGAAGCTTATAATTCGTTCTATGTCTTTCCTTGTTCAGGTACTTAGAATAGAGCTCATTGAGTTCTTCATCATCCTCTTCAGCTGACTGACTAGGACTAGTATTATATGGATAAGTAACCAATAGCGTACTTTCTTCAGCTTCATGAAAAGAGAGTAAACTGATCATAGATTCAGGACTTAGAGTCTTTTCTACGCGTTCTACCATATCTCCATTTGCATTAAATATGAGGATAGTTGGGAGCATTCTTACAGAATATTCCTTTTTAAGGCTCGCCCCATCATCTGTTTCTATATCTAGTTTTAATGCAACGAAGTTTGAATTCATAAGTTGCACCACTTCAGAGTTAGTGAATGTTGTCTTGTCCATCCATTTACAAGGAGTACACCAGTCAGCATAAAATTCAACAAAGAAGAGCTTTCCTTGAGAAGCCGCTTTGTTCATGCCACTTTCGAAGGATCCATTATGGAACTCAACATAATTGACTGTTCCTTCTGGAGTTGTGTTGACGTCATCACTTCCTATCAATATGAAGGTCGGAAGGAGAATTGCCATTAGAATGTTAGTCAATGATTTCATATTAAAAATATTTACGATGTATAAAAACTTGATTTATAATAAAGTATAGGAAGCAAACCTTGTTCCAATATCGTAGCAATAGACCCTCAGATAAGAAATAACCACCAGAACAAGCCAATTGATAATATTTAATACGCTATAAATCAGCTTATTAGGCATGATAAATATTTTTAATGTTAATTTAATTCTAATGTTTCCTGAGAGATATTTTGAGAAAGAAGGGTTCAAAAAGAGGGCTATACCAGATAATTCGTTTATTTGCTTTTCAAGGAAAATCAAGACGAAAATATGGGTCAATTCAAAGCCGCTATTACGGCAGTTGCAGGTTATGTTCCAGAAGATATTCTAACGAATAAGGATATGGAGGACATAGTAGAGACTAATGATGAGTGGATAGTCTCCCGTACTGGTATCAAGCAGAGACATATCCTGAAGGACCCTACTAAGGCGACCAGTGATATGGGAGTTGCTGCAGTAAACCAACTACTTAAAAACAGAGGAATTGGGGCTGAAGAGATAGAAATGATCATCGTAGCCACAGTAACCGCTGATTATCCTTTTCCAGACACCGCTAATCTTGTAGCTAGTAAGATAGGAGCTAAAAATGCTTTTGGCTTCGATATTAATGCGGCTTGCTCAGGATTTATCTTCGCTTTGACCACAGGCGCTAAATTTGTAGAAACGGGTACTTACAAGAAAGTAATAGTGATAGGCGCGGACCAAATGTCTTCAATCTTGGATTACGAAGACCGAACGACTTGTATTCTCTTTGGAGATGGCGCAGGAGCGGTACTCATAGAACCAGACGATACATATGGTCTACAAGACGCTGTCCTCAGAGGAGATGGCTCTGGAGTCCAATATCTACGTATGAAGGCTGGAGGAAGTTTGCACCCATCTACTGCTGAAACAGTAGCGAATAGAGAGCATTTTGTCTATCAAGAGGGTAGAACAGTGTTCAAAGCCGCAATTACTGGTATGAAAGAGAGTATTCAGGATGTGCTGAAAAGAAATAATATGACTGCGGATGATATCGATTACCTCATTCCCCATCAGGCAAATCTCAGAATAATCAATGGTGTAGCAGATATGCTAGACTTTCCGCGTGAAAAGGTCCTAGTGAACATAGAGAAGTATGGAAATACTACTGCAGGCACTATTCCTCTATGTCTAAATGATTTTCAATCAAAGTTTAAGAAAGGGGATAAAATCATCCTTACAGCATTTGGCGGAGGGTTTACTTGGGGAGCAGTACTCCTAACATGGGCCTATTAGTGTCTATGGAGCTCTAATAATTGATTACTTTTGCAACCTTAAATAAACTAGCAAAATGGCAAGTACTTCTGATATTAAGAATGGACTCTGTATGAATTATAACCACGATATCTTCAAAGTGGTAGAATTTCTGCATGTAAAACCAGGAAAAGGTCCAGCTTTCGTGAGGACTAAACTGAAAAGCCTTACTACAGGAAAGGTAATAGATAATACCTTCCCAGCAGGGCATAAGATAGATGTCGTGAGAGTAGAGAGAAGAACCCACCAGTTTCTGTACAAGGATGGTGAGGTATTTAACTTTATGAATGCAGAGACCTATGATCAAGTAGAAATAGAGGGTAAGATGATAGAGAACGGAGATTTACTCAAGGATGGCGAGAATGTCGAGATTCTTTATCATGCTGACAAAGAGATCCCTCTGACTATAGACTTACCACAGTATGTGACACTAGAAATCTCATATACTGAGCCTGGTGCAAAAGGGAATACGGCTACAAATGTGACTAAGCCAGCAACCGTGACTACAGGAGCACAAATAAAAGTTCCTATATTTATAAACGAAGGCGATCTTGTGAAAGTAGATACTAAAACAAGGTCTTACGTAGAACGAATCAAAAAGTAAAAGATGACCTATAAGGAAATCCAAAATCTGCTAAAACTTGTTTCAGATTCTGACTTATCAGAAGTCAGATTGAAAGACGGTGATTTTGAAATTACAGTGAGGACGAGTGCCTATTCTAAGACAAAATATGCAGCGCCGACAATGATGGCCGCACCTGCTCAGATGCAAATGGCAGCCCCTGTTCCAGCAGCAGAAGCCGCTCCAGCCGCTGCAGGAGAGGCGACGACTGGTGGAGGAGACACAACTGATACCAGTAATCTTCTAGAAGTAAAATCCCCTATAGTAGGGACATTCTATAGATCACCATCTCCTGATAAGCCAGTATATGTTTCTGTAGGTGATACAATCTCTGAGGGATCAGTCGTCTGTATCGTAGAAGCAATGAAACTATTCAACGAGATAGAAAGTGAAGTGGCTGGAAAGATTGTAAAGGTAATGGTAGATGATGCCTCACCTGTAGAATACGATCAAGTCCTTTTCTTAGTAGATCCGAAAGGATAGGTAATAATTTTCATCTTAAAGACCCCTATATGTTTAAGAAGGTACTCATTGCTAATAGAGGAGAAATCGCATTACGGGTAATCAGGACTTGTAAGGAAATGGGTATCAGCACGGTAGCCATTTACTCTACAGCTGATTCTGAAAGTTTACACGTAAGGTTTGCCGATGAGGCAGTCTGTATTGGGCCACCTAGCTCAGCAGAATCTTATCTTAGTATTCCTAAAATAATGGCAGCGGTAGAAATTACCAATGCTGATGCTGTGCATCCTGGTTACGGCTTTCTAGCTGAGAATGCTGGATTTGCTGAGGTATGTGAGCAATACGGTATAAAGTTTATCGGCCCTACAGCGGAGATGATTCGTACGATGGGTGATAAAATTACTGCCAAGGAGACCATGATTAAGGCCAAAGTCCCAGTAGTTCCTGGCTCGGATGGTCAAGTGAAGTCAGTAAAAGAAGGTCTCAAAGTCGCAAAGAAAATAGGGTATCCTGTAATACTAAAAGCCACAGCAGGTGGTGGAGGAAAGGGAATGCGTATAGTAAACAATGAAGATGAGTTTGCTGAGCAACTAGAGAAAGCGCAGATAGAAGCAAGTGCCTCTTTTGGTAATGATGCCATGTATCTAGAGAAGTTTGTTGAAGAGCCGAGGCACATAGAGATACAGGTTATAGGTGATCAATATGGAAGAGTAGTCCATCTCTCAGAGAGAGATTGCTCAGTCCAGAGAAGGCACCAGAAATTAGTGGAGGAATCACCATCTCCTTTTCTAGATCAGAAGCTCAGAGAAAAAATGGGTAAGGCAGCCATCAAGGCGGCTAAAGCTATAGACTATGAAGGTGTCGGCACTGTAGAATTCTTAGTGGATAAGCACAGGAAATTCTACTTTATGGAAATGAATACGAGAATACAGGTAGAGCATACGGTTACTGAAGAGGTGATAAATAGAGATCTTATTAAGGAGCAAATAAAGGTTGCTGCTGGTGAGAAGATCTCAGGCAAGAACTATTACCCCACACTACATGCTATAGAGGTAAGAATTAATGCTGAAGACCCATTCCATGACTTCAGACCAAGTCCAGGGCATATTTCGTCATTCCACAGTCCTAAAGGCCATGGAGTGAGAGTAGATACTCATGCTTTTGCAGGATACTCTGTGCCTCCTTATTATGACTCTATGATCGCCAAACTAATCTGCACTGCAGAGACAAGAGAAGAATGTATCAAAAAGATGCAGAGAGCTCTAGATGAATTTATCATCGAAGGGATTAAGACTACTGTGCCTTTTCATCAGCAACTCATGAAGGATGAGCGATTCAAAAGTGGTAATATAACTACGAAGTTTCTAGAGGATTTCGAGCTTAAGCCTATCTAGTAAAATATTTTCGGCTGATAGGCAGTTACATTTTGTGTCTGCCACTATTTTTCTATTTCTTAGCCAAGTATGAGGGATTTCAAAGCTATACTTAAGTTCCTATCACCCTACAAAGGGCAGGTAAGCTTAAGCATGCTGTGTCACATTCTGATGGCGATATTCACTATCGTTTCGATTCCACTTATCATACCCTTCTTTCAGTTTTTATTCTCCACTGTACCCGAACTGGCAGAGAAGCCCGATTCTTTATTCAATCTAATAGGCTGGCTAGAATACTACTTTGTACAATTGATTAATGCATATGGCCAGCAGACGGCTTTGCTATATACCTGTGGCTTCATAGTATTCACTTTCTTTATGAAGAATTTGTTTAGGTATCTGGCGATGTACTTTATGATACCTGTTAGATCTAGTGTAGTGAATTCTCTCCGATCAGATCTATATGATAGCTATCTTAAGTTTTCCTACACAGATCAAATAGGGCAAACGAGAGGTGACCTACTCACCAGGATGACCACAGATGTACAAGAAGTAGAGTGGAGCATATTGAGGATGGTCCAGACCTTATTTAAAGCGCCAGTAATTATTTTGGGTAGTATCTTTCTGATGTTGACCATCAGTCCACGACTGACTTTTTTTGTCTTTGGGCTGATGTTATTTACTTTATTAGTCATAGGTTCTCTGTCCGGAACTCTGAAGAAGCATTCCTTGGATCTGCAAGATTCTTTGTCTCAGCTGACGAGTAAGATAGATGAATCATTAGATGGCTCATTACTCCTAAAAGTATTCAGGGTAGATAAAATATGGAAAGGTGATTTCTCTGGGATACTAGCCAGGCATAAGCAGCTGTATGATAGGGTGAGTAAGCGACAAGAATTGTCCTCACCACTGTCAGAGTTTCTAGGGGTTACTGTCGTAGTTGTATTGCTGTGGTATGGTGCTCAGTTGGTATTCAAGCAGGACTTAAAACCTGAAGTCTTTTTTGCTTTTGTCTTTGCCTTTTATCATGTGATCGAACCTCTGAAATCTTTTTCTACAGCATTCTATAATATCAAGAAAGGTAGCGCCTCTCTAGACAGGATTAACAATATAACAACGATAGACAATACAGAGATCATAGAAGGCACCCAGGAGTTTCTCTTTGATAAGGAAATCAGATTTGAAGAGGTTTCATTTAGTTATGATGATAGAGTCGTTCTAGACAAGGTCTCCTTTGTGATCAAAAAGAGAGAGAAGTTAGCTTTAGTCGGAGACTCGGGTGCTGGAAAGTCAACGATTGTTTCTCTGCTATTAGGGATACTACAACCTACTGGGGGAAGAATACTTATAGATGGAAAAGAGCTCAAGCAGATTGATACTCAAAGTCTGTATAAAAATATCGGGATTGTGACCCAACAGCCATTTTTATTTAATGGTACGGTGAAGGATAACATTACCATGGGGCGGGAGCTTATTTCAGAGCAGGCACTAGCTCATAGCTTATTCCTTTCTAATGCACAGTCTTTTGTGACTGCCCTTCCAAGTGGTCTGCAGAGTAACATAGGGGATAGAGGCGTTATGTTGAGTGGGGGAGAAAGACAGAGGCTAACTATTGCCAGAGCTTTACTAGAGAATCCAGCCCTGCTAATATTTGATGAGCCGACCTCTGCTCTAGATCCTAGTTCTGAGCATAAGGTCAGTCTAGCTATCACAGAAGCTATCAATGATAGGACAGCAGTTATCATTGCCCATCGTTTATCCACCATCAAGTATGCAGATAGGATACTATTCTTGTCTAAAGGAAAGATCGTAGAAAGTGGCTCCCATCAGGAGCTCATGGATATCTCGGGACGTTATAAGGATTATGTAGAAATACAAACCCTGTAAGCCATGATAATCTCAAGACTAATTACAACTCCTTTATTCTTATTGCTTACTTACCTAGGGTGGGGTCAGCATGCTCCAACCGTCGGAGATTCTTTATACATCTACACCTACACAAGTCAGAAGCCGATAGAAGACTTGGCAAACTTCCAGTTCTATGAGCTGGACTTTCCATGTCATGATAAGATTTGGATCAAAGCCTCTGATATACCGCGAGTAGACTATCTCTATGAGGATCAGTATGGCCTAGGGGCTATTTATTCTGTAGTAGATAGTATGCTGGTCCAGAAGGGATTTAAGATTACAGATCCATACTTTGGAGAATCTGTTAAGTTGATTCAGCTGATAGGAGGGATACCTACTCTAAACTTAGCTAAGGCTAATGATTTTAATAATACTGGAGAGCAAAGCTTTTATCTAGAATACAATGTAGAGGATCTACCAGAAGAGTTAATGTTATGGGCAGGATTTCAAGAATATACTAAGCTGCGGATAAAGTCTAGGATAGACTACACCACCAGTTATATAGGCTCAGCACTCATTCCTATCTCTGAGGATCTCAAATGTGATAAACTGAAAACCAGCTACAGTATAAAGGTGGAAGAGGTGCAAATGAAAAGCGAAGACTGGAAGATAGTCTCTGTAAGCACGATTCCTAACCATGAACAATACTTTCAGAGTAACTATACTGAGTATGTGACTTACCATGCTGCGGCTGACCCTTATGGCATTCTTAGAGTCTGGTATTATCCTGAGATAAAGTTAGAGTACAGATTACAGCAAGAAGCTACACCGGTGCCTGTATGCAATAAAGCAGATAGCCAGGTCTATGTATATCCTAACCCGACCTTGGGGGATCTCAATGTCAGAATGATAGATGTGGAGGAGGGGGCCTATACTTTCAGTCTGTATAATATCATAGGTCATGAAGTCTGGACTACAGAACTGAACCTAGAGAGCAAAGAGCATTTCCGACTACGATTACCTAATCTAGAGAAAGGCGTCTATTTATACAGTATCAAGGATGATAAAGATAGATACGTGCAGTCTAAGCGATTGACAGTTTTAGAACATTAATGGGTCGCAATAGAAAAGCCCCACCAGATACTGATGAGGCTTTTTTTTATCTAGATAGAAAGATCTTACATCATTCCACCCATTCCACCTCCTGGAGGCATCATAGGTGCTGGATTATCTTCTTTCTTATCGTTTATTACACATTCTGTCGTTAAGACCATACCTGCGATAGATCCTGCATTTTCGATTGCAACTCTAGTCACTTTTGTAGGATCGATAACACCAGCTCTTTTCAGATCTTGGTACTTATCTGTTCTAGCATTGTATCCGTAAGAAGCATCTTTAGACAATACATTCTGTAGTACAACAGAACCGTCTACACCTGCATTTTCAGCTATTGCTCTTAGCGGAGCTTCTAGAGCTTTCTTCACTATCTGTACTCCCATAGACTGATCTTCATTATCAGTCTTTAGGTTCTTAAGTGAACTCATGCTTCTGATTAGTGCAACACCACCACCAGTTACCACACCTTCTTCTACTGCAGCTCTAGTAGCATGTAGAGCATCATCTACTCTGTCTTTCTTCTCTTTCATTTCTACCTCAGTAGTAGCTCCTACATATAGTACCGCTACTCCTCCAGACAACTTAGCTAATCTCTCTTGTAGCTTTTCTCTATCATAGTCAGAAGTTGTTGTTTCTATCTGAGCTTTTATCTGATTGATTCTAGCTGTGATCTTTGCTTTCTTACCACTTCCTTTTACGACTACAGTGTTGTCCTTGTCTACAGAGATTTTATCACAAGATCCTAGGTGATCTAATTCTACTGCATCTAATTTATAACCTTGCTCTTCAGAGATTACTGTACCACCTGTAAGGATAGCAATATCTTCTAGCATTGCTTTTCTTCTATCACCAAAGCCAGGAGCTTTTACAGCTACAACCTTAAGGCCTCCTCTCAATCTGTTCACCACTAAGACACCGAGTGCCTGAGAATCTACATCTTCAGAGATGATAAGTAGGGGCTTGCCCGCAGCAGAAGCTTTCTCTAGTACAGGTACTATGTCTTGTACATTAGAGATCTTCTTATCATGAATAAGGATAAGTGGGTGCTCATACTCCGCTACCATCTTTTCACTATTCGTGATGAAGTATGGAGATAAATAACCTCTATCGAATTGCATTCCGATTACTTCATCTACATAAGTGTCGGTTCCTTTAGCTTCCTCTACAGTGATGACACCATCTTTAGAAACTCTCTTCATAGCATCAGCTATTAAGCTACCGATTTCCTCATCATTGTTGGCTGAGATAGAACCGATCTGTTGGATTTTCTTGAAGTCGTTTCCTACTACAGTAGAAGATTTCTTGAGGCTATCAACTACTGCATCTACAGCTCTATCGATGCCTCTTTTGAGGTCCATAGGGTTAGCACCAGCAGCTACGTATTTCATACCAGAAGCGACCATTGCTTGTGCAAGAACTGTTGCAGTTGTTGTTCCATCACCTGCTTGATCATTCGTCTTAGAAGCGACTTCTTTGACCATCTGTGCGCCCATGTTTTCTACAGGGTCTTCTAGTTCTATTTCTTTAGCTACAGTCACACCATCTTTAGTGATTGCTGGTGCTCCGAAGCTTTTTTGTATTACTACGTTTCTTCCTTTTGGTCCGAGAGTAACTTTTACCGCTTTAGCTAATTGGTCGATGCCTGATTTTAATTTCATCCTAGCATCTGACTCGAAACTTATCTCTTTTGCCATTTTGTTTAATTGTTGATTGAATTAATGAATGTTGATTGATTAGAGTATTACGAGGATATCGTCTTCTCTCATAATTAGGTAATCTTCACCTTTGTAGTGCATTTCTTGGCCTGCATACTTGCCGTAAAGAACTTTGTTTCCTTTCTTGACGGTCATTTTGATACCATCTTTTCCAGGTCCAACTGCGATAACTTCACCTTTCTGAGGCTTTTCTTTAGCTGTGTCAGGGATGATGATTCCGCCTTTGGTTTTTGCTTCTGCTTTACCAGGCTTGACGACGACTCTATCATTGATAGGCTTCATAATGTTTACTTGTTTTTTGAATAGAAATAAATATATAATACCTACTAATCATGAAATGTGCCATTCCATAATCTGTGACATTTTTACAATTTAACTAGGAAATAAAGGCCTTTGAGCGGAAAATATGACATGAATTGACACTTTGTCAACCAATCTTGTCAAGAGACCTGTCTTGTCTATCTTAGCCCTGAGACTGAAGAGGAATAACACCTCCTGATGCTCCAGCAGAGTTACTTACCACAATGGCAGTAATAATAGCAAGAACAAATAGTGTTATGGCTAAGCCCCAAGTGAGCTTTTCTACAAAGTCTGTAGATCTAGCAGCACCAAAAACTTGATTAGCTCCTGCTCCTCCAAAGGTAGAATCTACCCCTCCTCCTTTAGGATTCTGGATAAGAACAACTCCCATCAAAACAAAGCTTACAAGAGCGATAATTATAGTAAGTAGAGTAATCATTTAATTTTCAGTTTAATATCTGCTATAAATGCCGCAAAGAAACTACTTTTTTCGGGATATTTCAAACTGAGCTTCTCGTAGAGCTTAATAGCCTTCTTATGATATCCCTGTTCTGCATAGAGCTTTGCTAAAGTTTCAGTCACTATTTCATCTTTGGCGATAACACTTTCGGCTATCTTCTTTTTGAGGATCTTATCCTTTTTAGCTTTTACAGCTGATTTCTTCTTCTTGGACTTAGACTTTTTGGAGTCTTTGGCTTTAGACTTTTTCTCTGATTTCTCTTTTGTCTTGGTGTTCTTCTTGTCTACTGTCTTGTCCTTAGCTTTTTCCCTCTTTTTAGACACGGAGTCATCCATGGTTATTTCTGGAGTGGTCGCTGCCTCTTTGGGGCTAATGCTCCTTTCTTGAGGGTTAGATGAGACAGTGGGATCTGTACCCAGAGTATTTTCCTCTTTACTATTCTTGTCCACGGGTTTGGTGTTTTTTCGCAGCCACTGAGAGAATGCCCCTAACTCTGTAGCAGGAGCATAGCTAGGCTGCTTAACTGTTGTCCTCTTACTAGCTGTTGACTTAATTTCTGATGCTGCTGATGAGGTGCTGCTTTTGATCTCTTTTGTTTGAGCCTTTGTTATTGGAGCTATTGATTGTTGGGTAGGAGCCCCGGTTTTATTCTTAAGAGTCACTTTACCTAAGGTAATGCCATCACTTGTATCGACTTGTTCGGCAGTATTCGTTTCTAGCCAGGAGTAGCGGTGTATCTCAAAATCATTCTTTAGTCCTTGTTCTGCAGCTAGCCGTTGAATAGGCTGTGAAAAACTGCTTATCTTGACCTTTTGTTCTATATCCATCTTGTCAGAAGGACTTTTCGAAGTAATCAGATCTTTTAGGGACTTCTTCAATTTGTCTCCGCTCATGTCGTAAAAATAGAACTTCGCGGCGTCTTACCAGTTAGTAAAGGCATCATTAAATATTCTTTCTACGATATCTTCTATAATGGAAGCAGTAAGACCATCTTGTAGAGACGTAAAATCCGCATTGCTATCATAGTCTTGGAAGGCCGAATAGGATTTCTTCCAATTCTTCTCCTCATCTTGATAGTTAATGTATTCAATCTTGACTGCGATTTCTAATCTATTGAGGCTGGTAGTGCTCCCTTCTGATGGTGCTACTGGGCTGGTCCTAAAAGAAGTCACAGACCCTAAAAAGGTGATATCTGGTTCAACCTCATTCTTTATAAGTCTGGTCTGATCTCTTACTTTTTGTCTCAGCGACTCGGCAAACAGTTGATCTAAGTCAACAGGAGAATTAGTCGCAGTACGACTAAAGTCATCTACAAGAAAGGTTTTGATTTCTGAATCTATAGATATTCCTTGAAAGTCATAAAAGAAGCCACATGATGAGCAGAGCAGTAGTGAAAGGAGTAGGATAAATCTAAATACTGATGTCATATTCTTTTATCTTTCTGTATAGTGTTCGCTCTGATATGCCCAGTTCTTCTGCTGCATTCTTTCTTTTGCCTTTGTGTTTCTTCAGGGCTTTAGTAATCAGCTCTTTGGTTTTTTGATCTAAGGACAGAGACTCTTCTACTTCCTCTGCATCGCTGAAGGCATCTGATCGCTTTATTATAACTGTTCCATCTTCTAATTCATTGTATCCACCGTTATCTGGTACAGGATCAAAACCAAAGTCATTGGACTGAGAGGGTAGGCTGCTGAACTGCTCATCGTACCGTTGGTCTGGCTTCCTTGAAGTGCTGGGCATTTCTAGATTATTGCGCTGTACCATTTCGTAGAACATCGACTTCAGGTCATTCAGATCGCTCTTCATATCAAAGAGAAACTTGTACAAGATCTCTCTTTCTTCAAAATCAGTTTTGCCTTCATTGTCAGTTTTAGCGGGAAGATTCCTTCGCGAAAGCCTGGGAGAAACTTTTAGTAAATCCTTAGCGGAGACTAAGTGGTCTTCACTAAGTACCGAAAGCTGCTCTACTAAATTTCTGAGCTCTCTAATGTTACCTGGCCATCTATAATTCTCTAGGATCATCCTCGCTTCCTCATCTAGTCTTACCGAGTCTGTCTTATACTTTTCTCCAAAGTCATTGGCAAATTTTCGGAAGAGGATATGAATGTCTTCTCTTCTTTCATGCAAGGCAGGTATGGTAATAGGTACAGTATTCAATCTGTAGTAGAGATCCTCTCTAAATTTGCCTGCTTGTATCTTCTTTTCTAGATCTACATTTGTTGCAGCTATGATTCTCACATCAGTCTTCAGTACCTTAGAAGAACCTACTTTTAGATATTCTCCTGATTCCAGTACTCTCAGTAGAAAGGCCTGAGTATCCAAAGGCATTTCACCTATCTCATCTAAGAAAATAGTCCCTTTGTTTACAGATTCGAAATATCCTTTTCTTTCAGAGCTAGCTCCAGTAAAGGCGCCTTTTTCATGCCCGAAAAGTTCCGAATTAATGGTGCCCTCAGGGATAGCACCTGTATTGATGGCAATAAACTTGTTGTGTTTTCGAGGACTGTATTCGTGGATAATCTTGGAGATAACTTCTTTTCCTACACCACTTTCTCCTCTGATTAGTACAGTTAGATCAGTGGACGCCACTCTCAGTGAGGTGTTCAGGGCATGATCGAGGGCTTCTGACCGACCGACTATACCGTATCGTTGTTTTACAGCTTGTAGGTTCATACTATGCAGGTTCTACAAGGTTACCTAATAGTGTACCACTAGTAATTTTATCGATTTTGACATGTGCAAAGTCGCCAGGTTTTAGACCCTCTTTCTTAGGAAAGACCACCATTTTGTATTGACTGTTTCTGCCTTTGAAATGTTGGTTTGATTTCTTGGAATCTCCTTCTATAAGCACTTCGAAAGTCTTGCCGAGATCTTTTTCATTATCTCTGTAGGAGACTGCGGCCTGCACTTTGATCACCTCAGCTAACCTTCTTTTTTTAGTCTCGTAAGGCACATCATCTTCATACTTTCTAGCTGCTAGTGTACCTGGTCGCTCAGAATAATAGTACATGTATGATAAGACAAAATTGCTTTCCTCTATGATGCTCAGCGTCTCTTTGTGATCTTCTTCTGTCTCGGTGCAGAAACCACAAATGATATCTGAGGATATCGCGCAGTCAGGGATGATCTCATATATCTTTTTTACTTTATCTTGATACCACTCACGGGTATACGTTCTATTCATCAGCTCTAATACTCTGGAGCTTCCTGACTGGATAGGGAGGTGTATGTAGTTGCAGATGTTATCATAGTCTCTGATAGCATACATTACATCTTCATTGATGTCTTTAGGATGAGAAGTCGAGAATCGAATTCTAATTCTAGGATTGACCTTGGCTACCATGATTAAGAGCTCAGCAAAACTTACAACTTTACCTGTTTCTGGGTTTTCCCATTTGTAAGAGTCCACATTTTGTCCTAGAAGGGTTATCTCCTTATATCCTTGTGCACTCATCATATCGGCTTCTGATACAATGGTGAATGGGTCTCGACTTCGTTCTCTGCCTCTGGTAAAAGGGACGACACAAAAGGAGCACATATTATCACAGCCACGCATTATAGATATGAATCCCGAGATACCATTATTATCTAATCGCACTGGAGCGATGTCAGCATAAGTCTCTTCTCTAGAAAGTAAGACATTGATCCCTCGTTCGCCTCCTTGGGCATTGGCGATCAGTCTCGGTAGGTCTCTGTAGGCATCAGGACCTAGTACGATATCTACTAGTTTTTCTTGTTCTAGAAATTTTGATTTCAATCTTTCTGCCATACATCCTAAGACACCGACGAGTAGACCTTTCTTCTTTCTCTTTACAGATTGATAGACTTGTAAGCGGTTACGGACGGTTTCCTCTGCCTTCTCTCTTATGGAGCAAGTGTTCACAAGTATCAGATCTGCCTCATTCATATCCTTGGTAGAGGCATAGCCATTATCAGCAAGGATAGAAGCTACAATCTCAGAGTCACTAAAATTCATGGCACAGCCATAGCTTTCTATATAATAGTGCTTACTGGCGCCTTCATTTGCTTTTCTATCCTCATAGACTTGACCTTGCTTAGAAGGATCTATGATTTTGAGAGGTGATTCTAGTAGTTCTTTATCATTCATCTGTAGGGATCGGGCTATTTTGGATCACAAAAGTAAAAGAAATCATAGTTAAGAATGCCATAATGGCAGCATCATTTTCGCTATAATCCATTCATTTCGAGGTAATAAAGCGGTTAAACTGACAGTTTTAACTAAAGTTTAAAGCAAAGTCGAATAGTATTTCATAACTAATGCAGCTTAGATGCGTCTTAAATTCAAATACAACTTACTTTTGCAAAAATTATAATATATCGGTCATGAGATTATTAACACTGTCCTTACTCGTTTTCTTCTCTCTTTCACTTTCTGCTCAGAATGTAGATGAAGAGTTGGGTTTTATCTATGTAAAAGCGGATTATCTGCTAGAAACTAATAGGTATGATGAGGCTATCAAAGAATTTACGAAGATAATAGCAAAGGACCCTTCGTTCAAAGATGCCCTATATAAGAGGGCTGACGCTAAGTTCAATGTGGGCGCTTTCCAAGGAACCTATAATGATCTCTTACAGTCTTTTGAAGCAAAAGGTATAACACCAGAGGCAGTACTGCTCTATGGTAAAGCTCAGAAAAATCTCGGTAAAGCAGATGCTGCTGCTCAAACCATGGAGACAGCGGGACTTTTATACCCTAATGGCACTTCAGCTCGTGAGAAAGCGGAAAAGCAAAAAGCAGAGACAGCTGAAGATAAAGATCCGGTAGAAGCAATGAAGGATAAAATCTCAAGCATCCTAGAAGACCTCCTACCAGGTGATGGTACTACCGAAAAAACGGATGAGAATGGAGGAACGACCACAGGAACTCCAGATAGAACAAATGACAACTCAGGTTCTAGCAGTGAGCCAAATGATAGACAAACTAAGGGTCAGCCAAACACTAAAGTGGATCTTGGAGATAAAGAAGAGCCTGTAGAAATAGAACCAGCAGTAGATAATAGCATCAATGAGATCTATGTAGATGAAGACGTCACCTTGGAGATCAAGAATGGCTTAGGTGCAAGAAAAGTATTGCAGCAGCCGAGTATCCTTATCTTATCAGAAACCTCTGGTAACGTAGTGATAGATCTCTGTGTGAATGGAAATGGTAAAGTAACGCAGGCTGAGTTCAACCAAAGTGAATCTTCGCTGAGAACACAAAGTATCATCTCACTAGCTGTGAGAAAGTCTAAGGAGTTTTGGTTCAAGAGCTCTACAGCTAATGAAACATGTGGGACGATAGTCTATAGAATTACTGGGAGTAACTAAAATAGTAAGTAAAGGAATCTTATGTTGAAGTCGATAAAGATATTGCAGCTGCTTCTTGTGTTATTGTTATCTGTCCACTCAGCGACAGCACAGTTTGGAATAGGACTAACATTCTCTAATGATCTGTACAATGTCTACAGCAATGAAGAGGACAACCTTGCACATAGGAAGAATGGCAGTGTCTTATTGAATCCCGCCTTAGGTCCTAAGATCTGGATAGGAGGGGAGAACTTCAGCATCTCTGCAGAAGCTCAGGCTAACATAGGCCTACTCGGCCTGGCAATAAAGGACTACAAGGGTCTTGGTTCGGCGTCATTTCCGATGATGGCTAAGTTGAATTTTGGCGGCTTGTCAGGGATGAATAAGAATATGAAGTTGGGCTTCTCTGTAGGAGGAGGAATCCAGTATAGCAAAACGGAATTGTATGGCCTGCAGCAAGAGTATGTAGACTTAGGAGTCGTCAGAGATTTCTACAAGACCTATAATGGTCAGTTAGGGGTAGGTATAGGAATGTCAGGATTTACCGCTCATCTATTCACAAGATATGGGTACAATCCCGATCTTGAAGGGGCAAGAAATCTGCATGTCGGTCTACAGTTTGATTTTAATTTTATCAAGCTCAAGAAAATTCGAAGACCTGAAAGTGAATTGTAGCCTATCAGAAAGTTCACTAGCATAGCTACAGCAATTCATGAATATCACCAACAATATTTCTTCTGTTCCTTATAACACCTTTGGTCTAGAGGTCAATATTTCAACTCTTATAGAGCTAAACTCTAAGGAAGATTTTTCCTCTCTCCATACGGTCCTGCAAGGAAAGGAATATCACATATTAGGTGGCGGTAGTAATGTCTTACTGCTCAATGATGTCACCGCTCCTGTTCTACACATCAATACCAAAGGTCTCGAAGTAATAAAAGAGTCCGACGATTATGTTCTAGTCAAGATGCAAGCTGGGGAGTCATGGCACGAAGCAGTACTGTGGGCAGTAGCTCATAACTATGGTGGCATAGAAAATCTCTCTCTCATTCCTGGAAAATGTGGTGCTGCTCCGATGCAAAATATAGGCGCTTATGGCGTAGAAGTAAAAGATGTCTTGCATGCTGTGACAGCCTATAAACTGGAAGATGGATACGAATACACCTTTCATAATGAAGAATGTGAGTTTGGCTATCGTACCAGCAACTTCAAGACAATATGGAAGGACAAGTTTATTATTACGAGTATCATATTAAGACTCTCGAAGGAAGGCCATCATACACTGAATACCAGTTATGGCGCCATAGAAAAGGAGCTCGCAGATAGAGGTATTGTACAACCCACCATTTCAGATCTAAGTGAGGTTGTCATAGCTATCAGGCAGTCTAAATTGCCTTATCCTGAGGAGGTCGGTAATGCAGGGAGTTTCTTCAAGAACCCCATTATTTCCATGAGTCTCTATGAAGAGCTTGTCTCAGAATATCCCCACATGCCTTCGTACCCAATAGATGCAGCCTCAGTCAAAGTACCCGCAGGCTGGCTGATAGATCAGTGTGGATGGAAAGGAAAAGTTATAGGCCAGACAGGCACTTATAAGAATCAGGCTCTCGTACTGGTCAATCATGGAGGAGCATCTGGTAAAGAAATCTATGCTCTAAGTGAGGACATAAAAATCTCTGTCCGGCAGAAATTCAAAATAGATCTAGAAAGAGAAGTTAATGTCTGGCGCTAACTAATAAGACGGTAGACTAGGATCTATTTCTCTAGCCCAAGCGAGGATACCACCCTCAAGATTATACAAGTTTTCAAAACCTCTTAACTGTTGCAACTGGGCAATGATATTCATGCTTCTGGCTCCGGAACGGCAATGGACTACTACTTTTTCGGTGTCCCTATCAAACTTGTCTATATGTGCAGGCACTTGAGATATAGGGATTAATTCACCACCCATATTGACGAGATCGTATTCATGTTGTTCTCTGACGTCTATGAGGATGTGATCTTCGTTATTGTCTCTAAGTGCTTTCAGTTCTTGGACATTTAAGCTTTTGATTTTCATCTTGTGGTCAGTTGTATGGGATTAATGAGGTAAATGATTTCTAAGTAGTCCATAGAGGAAAGTTCCGAATACGGCACTTATGATGACTATAAGTATCATCCAGTATCCAGCACCTAATAAGGCAAATAATGGACCTGGACAAGCTCCTACTAGAGCCCAACCTAAGCCAAAAAGGATGCCTCCACCTATGTTCTTAATAAAGCCTTTCTCTTTATCTGGCACCTCAATAGGAGTACCTTCAGTGCTCTGAAGCTTTTTTCTTTTGATGATCTGTATCATTATAGCTCCCAGCACTACAGCTGATCCTATGATGCCATACATATGGAAAGACTCGAACCTAAACATTTCATAGATCCTAAACCATGAAATCACTTGGGACTTCGTGAGGACGATTCCAAAGAATATACCTGTGAGAAGAAATTTTGCTGCTTTCACTATTTAAAATATTATGGGTAGTAAAAAATGTGTCATAATCAGGCCTCCTATAAAGAAACCAATGGTTGCTATAAGAGAGGGTATCTGTAAGTTGCTCAAGCCTGTGATGGCATGACCAGAGGTACAACCTCCAGCCCATCTTGTCCCAAATCCAATCAGAATACCTCCAATGATGAGAATAGCTAAGACCTTGGCAGATCCTATGTGAGCAGTGTCAAAGATCTCTGCTGGGACATAACTGTCTATACCACTTTTGATATTTAGCTCTTCCAGTGCAAGGGCAGTTTTGGGATTGATATCTACGATATGATTTTTCATTAGGTATTTAGAAGCGATGAAAGCACCACCTACAGTGCCTAGTAGAAATAATAAACTCCACTTTTTTGTACGCCAGTCATAATCGAAAAAATCAGATACCTTTCCTGCGCCACCTATTGTGCACAGGTGTCTGAGGTTACTAGAAAAGCCAAAAGACTTTCCAAAATATAGCATAATGAAAAGGACTAGCGCTATCAATGGGCCTGCAATGAACCATGGCCAAGGGTCTAAAATATATTCCATTAGTCAGTTTTTTTTAGCTAATTAAAAGTACGATAAACTAGCTTATGACAGATCAAAAATCAAGTATATGAATATCTTTTATATATCCATAGAATATGACTAACTTCCCTCCTCTAAAGAAAGTTTAATAGTGAGAGGAATAAAGGAAACCAAGTTTAATTTTCCGGGTCAAACTGGAGTCTATAATGGCAAGGTAAGAGATGTATACTCTGTAAAAGATAAGATAGTCATCGTTGCCTCAGATAGGATATCAGCCTTTGATCATATACTTCCGAAACCTATCCCATATAAGGGTCAGATATTAACCCAGCTCGCAAAGCACTTCCTGAATGCCTCTACCCATATTGTGCCTAACTGGTTAGAAGCCAATCCTGACCCCAATGTGAGCATAGGAAAGAAAGCGGATCCGATCAAGTTAGAAATGGTGGTCCGTGGATATCTAGCGGGGCATGCATGGCGAGAGTATAAAGCGGGAAGACGCATGATCTGCGGGGTTCCGATGCCAGAAGGAATGAAAGAAGGGGATAAATTCCCAAGTCCTATCATCACCCCAGCTACTAAGGCTGAGGAAGGTCACGATGAAGATATATCCAAAGAAGAGATCTTAAGTCAAGGAATAGTGTCACAAGTAGACTGGAATAAACTAGCTATTTATGCCTTACAGTTATTTCATTTAGGAACTGAGATGGCCGCCGAGAAAGGCTTGATTCTAGTGGATACGAAATATGAGTTTGGAATGTATCAAGGAGATATTATTCTTATAGACGAGATACATACACCAGATAGCTCTAGGTACTACTACAGTGAAGGATATAGCCAGCGACAGGAGAGGGGCGCAAAGCAGAAGCAATTGTCAAAGGAGTTTGTCAGAGAATGGCTGATGGAAAATGGTTTTCAAGGAAAGGAAGGGCAGGTCATGCCAGTGATGCCAGACAGCTTTGTAGATAATGTGACAGACAGATATGCTGAGCTGTATCAGTTGCTTACAGGCCATCAGTTAGATAGAGTGCCCAGTGATGATGTGCTTCATCGTATAGAGTCTAACGTTACTAATTACTTCCAGAATTAATGAATAGGACTTCCTCCATTATATTATCCTTGGGGTTTGTTTTTTCTAGCCTCATAATTGCTTGGGGTCTACACAACGTAAGAAAGCAAAACAACTTTGTTACTGTCAAGGGACTCTCAGAAAAGGAGGTCACGGCAGATAAAGCTTGGTGGTCTATTAATGCTCAATTCGGTGCCAACACTACTACAGATATACAAAATGGAGTAGCCAGAATAGAAAATAAGGTGACAGCTTTTTTAGAACAACAAGGCTTTTCTAATGAGGAGATCAATATTGAATCAGTAAATATCAGACAGAATAATTATCAAGGAGCCCAAACGACGATGAATGCGGATCTTAGAATCAGTGTCACGACTAGTAATATCACCAAAGTACAGAATGCCTCCAAAGCGGTCGGAGATTTAATTGCACAAGGGATATTAGTTCAGGCTGACAAGTGGAGTAGTGGTCCTAAATACTACTACACTAAATTTAAAGATTCTAAAAAGGAAATGTTGGCTGAAGCGACGAAGGAAGCCAAAGCTGCGGCTACTGAATTTGCTATAAATTCAAACTCAAGAGTGGGAAATATAAAGAGAGCCAATCAAGGGGTCTTTCAGATTCTTCCTGGTAATCAAACCAATGAGAATGAAGTATTCTTCCCAGATAAAATTATTAGAGTAGTGAGTACCCTAGACTACTACCTTGAGTAATGAAATTATTTGTTTTCATAATAGCGGTGTATTGTTTTTCATGCAAGAATTCAGAAGTACAATTCCAAGAAGATAAGATGGAAAGATCAGCAAAAAATGTCTTTGGTCAACCTTTAGTAGCTTGTTGTACGGACCCAATGACAGGCTATTATAGAGATGGGCATTGTTATACAGGCCCCACTGACTATGGCACCCATATAGTATGTGCTCGTATGACAGATCCCTTCTTGCAGTATAGCAAGGCGCAAGGCAATGATCTTATAACCCCTTTGCCTACTAGACATTTTCCAGGATTAGTAGCAGGGGATTATTGGTGCCTCTGTATCTCTCGATGGATAGAAGCAAATAGGGCAGGTGTAGCACCTCCCATAAAATTGGAAGCGACACATGAAAATGCCTTACAGTACATGTCTCTAGAAGTGTTAAAGACCTATTCTATCCAAACTCAAAATTGATGACAGCAAAATCAATAATATTTCCTAGGCTGAGAAGCATCGTGCATTCTACCTTTCTAGATGTACTGGGAGCTGCGTTGATTTTAGGAGTCTGTATTTATAGGAACTTTCATGGGACTGTCTATCAAGGTGGTGAAGTCAAGTTTGGTGTACCCTTTGCAGAGCTTTGGGATACGGTACTGGCAGGAGCTTATCCTTTAGGCATTCTTTCTACACTAGGCGCTGTCTTTTCTATGCTAGCGACAAGATTCACGAGCAAACAGAATAATGTGGGCAATATGATCGGTGTGGCTACCACAGTTAATTCTGGAGCAAATGACTTTCTATTTGGAAATGCATCTGCTATTATAACCTACCCTATAACCTTTCTGACACATAGTCTGGCTGTAAAAAGATGGGCTGGAGGAGAGAAGATCAGAGAGAAAGACTCTTTCTACTATCTTATTATTTCTATTTCTATGGTTATAGCTTTTGCTCTAGTTTTTCTAGGAGCCTATCTATTCGGAGGAAAAACAGATACAGTGTTTTTGCTTGTGGTGGCTTTGACTTTTGGAATTTCACTAGGAGCGACAACCAGTAATGCGTTTAAGTATCAAGAAACTTGGGCAAACTGGATGATCTATAATATTATTCAGCTGATAAAGAATAGTATGCTAATGAACCTTGCCAATGTTATCAAATATATCTTCTATCTTTTCAATGCAGCACTGACTTTTATTGATTGGAAATATAATGGAGATGTACAAAAATTATCATCATGAGTGCACTAAATCCAAATGCGATGTATAAAGGAGCCTTACCTTTCATGCTTAGATTTCTAACTATTGTAACCTTTTGTTTTGTAGGTATGGCATGCAATCAATCTGGAATTGATGAAGATTTTCATGTGTATCTCTGCTTTGGCCAATCTAATATGGAAGGCCAGGGAATTATAGAGGATGAAGATCTTACAGCTGTCGACAGATTTGAAGTGTTACAGGCCCTTGATTGCCCACAGAAAGGTCAGAAGTATGGAGAATGGCGGCCTGCTATTCCACCATTATGCCAATGCGAGACGGGCCTATCACCAGCAGATTACTTTGGGCGCAAAATGATAGAAAACCTACCGATGAATAAGAGAGTAGGTGTTATCAATGTCGCTGTTGGGGGCTGCGACATACGACTCTTTGACAAGGATCTCTATGAAGCCTATGACTCTAGTTACACGAGTCAGTGGTATATTGATAAAATAGAGGGGTATGGAGGTAACCCTTACCAGCATTTGGTTGAGCTGGCTAAGCTTGCCCAGCAAGATGGGGTTATAAAAGGAATATTACTTCATCAGGGAGAAACCAATACTGGTGATGAAGCCTGGCCAGAATATGTACATAAGGTCTATAATAACTTGCTCACTGACCTCTCGCTAGAGGCAGAATCAGTACCACTTATAGCAGGACAAGTAGTTTCCGTAGACACTAGCTGTTGCGCTAAAATGAATAAAATCATCGATCGACTGCCTGAGCAGATTCCAACTAGTCATGTCGTATCCTCAGACGGCTGCACAATTATGGATCGTGCACATTTTGATTCTGAAGGATACAGAGAAATAGGAAGGAGATATGCTGCGAAAATGCTTGAAATCCAGTAGTTAGATGCTGAACTCAAGTTGCCATTTGTTCATCATGCTCTATCTACAAACCTAGTATTTTCTTATTTGTTTTGTCATTGGAAGTGCCTCCTGCAAAATCATCAAAAGCTCTTTTACTAACTTGGATGATATGGCTAGAGATAAAAGGCGCACCTTCTTTAGCGCCTTGCTCAGAAGACTTGATACAGCATTCCCATTCCATGACTGCCCAGCCTTTGTATCCATATCTAGAGAGCTTGCTGAAGATACCCATGAAATCTATCTGTCCATCTCCTAATGATCTGAATCTGCCAGGTCTATCTACCCAGTCTTGATAGCCTCCATATACTCCACTCCGTCCAGAAGGATTGTATTCCGCATCTTTGACGTGAAACATTTTTATTTTATCATGATATATATCTATGAATTCTAAGTAGTCCATCTGCTGCAAGATGAAATGACTAGGATCATAGAGCAGCTGAGCTCGTTTGTGATTCTTGGTCGCTTTTAAAAATTGCTCATATGATACCCCATCATGTAAGTCTTCTCCTGCATGAATTTCATAACATAAATCTACGCCACAATTGTCTGCATGATTTAGGACAGGTAACCATCTTTTGGCCAGTTCTTCAAAGCCCATTTTTACTAATCCGCTCGGTCTCTGGGGCCAGGGGTATACTGTATGCCACATAAGAGCACCAGAAAAAGTCGCATGAGCATTGAGCCCTAAGTTCTTACTTGCTGTGAGTGCATTTTTGACTTGTTTGACTGCCCATTTTTGTCTGGCCTTAGGCTTGCCTTTAGTTTCCTTTGGGGCAAACGTGTCAAACATTATATCATAAGCAGGATGCACTGCTACTAGTTGGCCTTGAAGGTGGGTAGATAGTTCTGTGATCTTAAGACCATATGACTCTACTTTACTTTTGAGTTCATTACAGTAGGTCTTGCTCTTGGCTGCTTTATCTAGATCTATCAAGGCTGATTCCCAAGTAGGTATCTGTATGCCTTTGTATCCAAGTTTTGCAGCCCAGTTACATAGGCCATCTAATGAATTGAAAGGCTTTTTCGAGCCCATGAATTGTGCTAAGAATACTGCTGGTCCTTTTATTGTTTTCATATCTGTCTTTAAAATTTTGTCCACTTTTGTTTGCTTTTACTAGAGGCTATCAGTCTATCTATAAATTGCATGCCTCTGATACCATCATTGATATTAGGAAAATCGAGATGGAGAGAAGAGGGTTTCTTTTTCTGGTTAAGGTCATTTATAGTGAGTGCCACATTTTTATAAATATTAGCAAAGGCCTCTATGAATCCTTCTGGATGACCAGCTGGAACTCTAATGGCATGTTGAGTGGTTTCATACTGCTGGCCCACTCCTGTTCTTCGGATTTCTGTAGGCTTGTCTAGCCATCTGACTAGTAAGCTATTAGGTTCTTGCTGAGACCAATCCAAGCCACCTTTTTCACCATAGACTCTCAGACGTAGATTGTTTTCTTCTCCTGCTGCGATCTGTGAGGCAAAGAGTATGCCTTTGGCTTGGTCTTCTAGCTCTAAGAGAATAGCTCCATCATCATCTAGTGGTCTGCCTTTGACAAATATATTGAGGTCTGCACATAGCTTTTTGATCTTAAGTCCTGTCACATATTCGAGTAGGTTTTCTGCATGTGTGCCTATGTCGCCCATGCAACCTGCCTTACCAGATTTTTTTGGGTCTGTCCTCCAGCTTGCCTGCTTTTGTCCTGAGGATTCTAGTCTTGTACTAAGCCAACCTTGAGGATATTCTACTACTGTTCTTCTTATTTTTCCAAAGGCTCCTGCCGCTATCATTGCCTTGGCTTCCTTGACCATAGGGTAGCCAGTATAGTTATGAGTAACTGCAAATACTTTTCTTTTCCTTGAGGCCAGTTTCTTGAGTTCTTTTGCCTGAGCCAGTGTGAAGGTAACCGGCTTATCACAGACGACATGAAAACCATGCTCTAGTGCTAGCTTTGCAGGTTCGAAGTGTAGGTGATTGGGAGTGACGATAGAGACAAAGTCCATTCGTTGGTCAGCTGGAAGCTGAGCCTCTTTGGTCATCATCTCTTCATAGTTCTTGTAGATTCTTTTAGAATCAAGAAAGAGGGCCTTACCAGAAGCTTTGGATTTTCGTGCATTACTACTGAAAGCACCACAAACCAACTCTATCATTCCATCTAGTCGAGCAGCCATTCTATGTACTTCTCCTATAAAGGCTCCTTGGCCACCTCCGACCATGCCCATTCTTATTTTTCTCTCCATGATTCTTATTGTTCTTTAGTTAGTATAGACACTTGCTCTGATCAGACTTGATGTAGTAGGATTTATAATTCTTAGCAGTCTTATCCATGCATCCACAGAGGTTTAAGACCTCAATATACTTGAAATCTGTAGGATGACTTTCTGCTTGTATGGCAATCAAACCCGACGCCATAGGGGTTCCCTTGGTAAAGGCTAAGGTGTCGAATTCGGGTAACCATCCACCTATGGTAGGCTTAGAATAAGTAATAACAGTATCGTCATTGATTATGTGATGGATGATAGAATCTCCTAGTACGATTGCTTCAGCGGTAATCCATTGGTCTCCGTGATAAGTCGGACTGTCTGCCTCTATGCAGTGCTCCTCAATAAATTGGCCATTAATAATTACATCACAGCCCGGTGTGCAGAGGTTGCCATTTGTTCTTTCATCTTTTCCATTACCTCCTAGGAGTTGTAACTCCAAGGATAGAGGAAAGGCTTGCTTAAAAGTCATCGTGCTTGGATGCTGAGAATGAAGCATTAAACCATTATTTCTAAAGGCCCAAGGTTCAGCACCTTTAGGTTGCTCACCAATAAATCTATATTGTGATCTTAGTTTGTAATAACTGAATTCTTCACTATAAAAGAGATGTCCAAACTTATCAGGGAAGGTGTCATATTCGTCATAGGATACTTTGAGTAAACTATCTTCTATTCTAAAAGTGTTTTTGAAATTGTATCCTAGCTCTTCTTCATTGAAATTTGCAGTCCATTTATTGATGTCTTTGCCATTGAAAAGGGATTGCCATTCTTCTCTATGTAGATCTTTGTTGGAGCTATTTTTACATGCAGCAAAACACAGTAGCGTAAGAATAAGTGAAATCAGTGTATTCGGCCAATTCATAATTGAATATAGTGATTCCGTTTTTACTCGGGAACTATTAGGAAAGAATTCCTAAGAAAGATAGCTTTCGAACAAGAACGCAAGTTGTCCTTTGTCGATCTTATGCTCTCCGCGATAGCTCAGTATCTCTATGTCAAGTTTATTTTTACTGATTACTTTTTTTTGCATGTCCATTCTTTCTGCCGATAGAAAAACATCCTCTGTCCCATAAGTGTATAACAACTTTAGCTTATCCAGATCAGTCTTGTTTTGTCTGAGATCTATGTCTTCTGGTATCCAGCCTGAATAAGTAATTAATACCTCAGCACTTATTTCCGAGTGATGTAACCATCTATGTGCGGTGGTCCCTCCCTGAGAGAACCCTAGTATTATCTTCTTGCATGAAGCCGGAACTTGTTCCCCCAGATTCTTATAGAGAGTAGTAAGGTAATTAGAGAAATCTTCTATCTCCTCTAAGCGATCTCGACTAGTCATCCATGTTGCAACAGCCTCTCCACCAAATCCTTTTAGGTATTGTCTATTCAGTGCTTCTGGCGCGACTACGAAATGTTCTGCAGGATCAAAATCACTGAATTTGTAAAGAACCTGTTCGCACTGCATCTGTGATCCATGTAAGCAAAACCAAAAGTATTTAGTGTTTTCGCTGAGCCTGCCATAAGTAGCGTATCTGGCGGTTTTTCTTACGCTGAGGTGTTTCGTTTTTATATCCATCAGTAATCAAAGGTAAATCTTTACATCGAACAAATTAGTTGTTCTATGGTATAGCTATAGATTGTAATGAATAATTAATTGCAAAGTATATGAAGCATCATTTTTAGACATATAGAAGATATTCTCTTAAGCTTATTGCCACACCATGGAAATAGCTACCTTGAGATATGATTGCATAAGCACTTAAACTTAAAATAAGCTTTTTTGAATATTAGGAAGATATGGAAATAATAACAGATCTCAGGAATCAACTTCTAACGTATTATGATGATCTCATAATTCTAATGCCTAAAGTGATGGTAGGAATTGTGGTTGTCATTTTATTTGCGAGTATCTCCCGTTTTTTGAGAAAAAAATTCATTGCATTTATAAATAATAAGGCGGAGGATAAGCTCTTAATTAACTTTTTCAACAGCCTGATTAAAATAGCCATAGGGATCTTATCTTTTTTATTATTCCTTTATGTTATTGGGATGTCTGGTCTGGCTGGGAGTATACTAGGTGCGGCAACTATCTCTTCAGTGGTCATTGGATTTGCATTTAAAGATATCGCAGAAAATTTCTTGGCCGGTGTGATCTTAGCATTTAATAGACCCTTTCGTATCGGAGATACAGTAAAAATAAATGATGTCGAAGGCACTATCATCGAGATGAGTCTTCGTGATACACATATCAAGACTGCTGATGGTAAAGATGTCTTTATCCCTAATGGACAGATCATTAAGAATCCTTTATTTAATTATACAATCGATGGGTTCTACAGACGCAACTTTATCATCGGTCTAGATTATGATACGGACATCGATCTAGCACGTAAGATTATCGAAGACACGACCATCAAGATACGTGGGGTAATAGGGGAGAATAAGAGACCGAGTACTCTCATAAAGGAATTCGGAGCAAGTACCATTAATATCGACGTTCGCTTTTGGGTAGATACTTTTCAGAAAGATCATTCTATAGTAGAAATTCAGTCCCAGGTGATGAAGAACGTGCTGAAAAGTCTTGGGGAAGCAGGGATCAATCTTCCTGGGGACATAATCGAAATAAAAAATTATAGAGATAAAGCCATACAAATGGGGCAGAGCAAGGAGTTGTAATATATCGTGGCAGTCATGGACTTCTCTTTTTGTTATACCCTAAGGTAATAAACCTTGTTGCAATTTACTAAACGACAAAATCTACTTACTATGGATACAATCCTTAATTTACTAATAGCAGGCCTTTCTTTTTTCGCAGGAGCAAAGTTACTCAGAGGAGTGACTATAAAAGATTTCGTACAATGCATAATCGTCGCTATTGTGGTGGCAGTGCTAGATCTTACCTTAGGGACTGTGCTCAAAATTGTAACTCTTGGTATCCTGTCACTAAGCATATTTAATTGGTTACTTAATGCAATCATCATTCAAGTTGCAGATTGGTTTTTGCCAGGATTTAAAGTGGATAACTTTTGGTGGGCATTGGGACTTGCAGCTATTGTATGTATTGCTAGTGGAATATTTTCCAGTATTATATAAATGCTAAAATACCTTCAGTTTGATTTCTATTTTGACAGACAATTATTAATGAACTAGAATGATAAATAAAATGCTATCCATAATTCGTAAGCGTAGCTTGAAACTTATAAAGGTGCTGTCCTCAAGCATAGCATTTTATCCGACGATTATTTCATTTGGCCTATTCTTATTAGCAATATATCTAGTCAATACTGAGTACGCAGATCTCACGGCCTGGCTCAAGGAGAACATGCCTTTTTTAGTAGTCACCACAGCAGAAGCAGCTAGGACTATTTTATCTACAATAATCGGAGGCATTATTTCACTGACGGTATTCAGTTTTTCGATGGTGATGATCACACTTAATCAAGCGAGTTCGAACTTCTCTCCACGTATTTTACCTGGATTGGTATCCGAAAAGAATAATCAGGTTGTCTTGGGCTTCTACCTCGGGACCGCAATATTTTGTCTGGTCGTTCTTTTGAGCCTCAAACCTAACAATGATATTTACTCCTTATCAGTATTGTCGGTCTTGATATCCATGATGCTATTCATTTTCTGTCTAGGTCTCTTTATTTCTTTTATCAATCACATCAGTACTAGTATACAGGTGGATAATATTATGAATAAGATATATCGGGAATCCCTCAAAAACTTACAGCAACTAACAGAAGCTGAGGATAAACAACAAGACTCCAGAGTACAGAATGAAACGGCCATTCGCGCAGAAAAAAGTAACTTCTATCAAGGGGTGCTAAAGTCTGAATTACTAAAGGTATGTAAAGACCACAAGGTCAATATTCATATTACTGCTGATACAGGTAGCTTTGTCCATCAAGGGAGTATTATATGTCACTATGATATAGAGAAAAATTTGGAGATCGAAGAGAAGATATTAGCTGCACTGCATATTGATGACGATCATCGAGCCATAGATACTTACAGCGATGGTTTCAGTCAGCTTACAGAGATAGGACTTAAGGCCATGTCTCCAGGGATCAATGATCCTGCTACTGCTCTCATTACCTTGAATTATTTATCGAGTCTATTTCTGGAACGCCTAAAAATTAGTGACTACGATGTTTCTCTCACAGAAGACGGCATGAATATGTTTATGGAGGATAGGGTGCCTTTCGCTGGCTTATTAAAAGAATGTATTAGTCAGTATAGACTTTATTGCAAAGAGAATATGGTGCTTATGATTAAGCTTAAAGAGTTGTTACAAAGCTTACTAAGGGCAGATCATAGAAACCCTGCATATGCAACACATATTAGCCGACAGTTAGATGCCTTGAATACAGATGCCCTCAACTACCTCACTAATGAAAAAGATCTTAGTACTTATAATATACAATAGGCACTTATTGCCAATGGAAGAAAAGCGCCTTATAGTTGAGTTCTATTTTAGAATCGCTTAGATATTAACTCAGAAAGGAGATGGATATTCAGATTGCCATATTATTCATAATCATAGGAGTTTCTACCGTGATGTTTATCACCGAAATATTTTCAGTGGATAAGATTGCCTTCCTTGTTATGGTGTCCTTGTTCATGTGTAATCTGATTACTGGCGAGGAGGCCATTTCTGGCTTTAGCAATCCTGCAGTGATTACCATAGTCGCATTGATGATAATTACGGCAGCATTAGAGTACAACGGATCTATAGGACTTCTATCTGATGCACTGATGCCTATCATTAAGTTGCCTTTGTATTTTTCACTGCCGCTGATGATGTTGTTTGTTGGTGGTTTTTCAGCCTTTATCAGTACCACTGCGGTAGTTATTCTCTTTGTCAGAATCATGCCTGAAGTAAGTAAAAGATATAATATACCTATCGAGAAGTATATGATGCCTATTTCCTTCGCAGGTATACTAGGGGGTAGCTGTACACTGATGGGCACCAGCACTAATCTTATCGTCAGTCAGATAGCCGTCAGCAAAGGTATGCCTGCTTTCGAATTTTTTGAGATAACCTCAGTGGCAATCTGCTTATTGGTCCTAGGTATAGTGATTACCTCCATTCTCTCTACGATATTGCTGAATAAGAAGGATAGCTCTTATAGTAGCAGAAAACCACTTCCGAGATATATTTCACTGTTTAGAGTACTGCAGGGTAATCCTATCATAGGGCAAGCTTATAAGACAACCGACCTCTATAAAGATAAGAGAGTCAGAATCTTGCAAATCCGAAGACAGAATAAAGTTATTCGCCATCCTTCCTACTGGACAAAATTCAAAGAAGGGGATGTCATAATTCTAAGCACTGTTAAGGATCATGTCCTCAGCCTAATTTCTAACCCTCACTATGAGGCGATATCAGAAAATGATTATGAAGGCTCTAAAGACTTTACAGGAGCCATTATTGAACTCCTAATACTACCTGACTCTAAGCTCATCGGGCGCAGCTTTGGTGATCTAGATACCGCTGAACTCAATGGTGGTATGCCCTTAGCAATGAGTAAACATAGGAATGTGATGAATCCCTCAGATAAGTTCATAGAAAATAAACTTAGTCGGGTAAGGATAGATCCGGGAGACCGCTTGATGATTCAGTTGAGTGGAGATGAGGATAATCACTGGAACCTAGAGGATAACAATCTTATCATAGAACAGAGATCGCATCCGACTGTCCATAAGTACAGGCAATACCTTGCTCTCGGTATACTGGCCTTAGTTATACTTTTAGCTGCAACCCGTACCTTACCTATTCTTGAGAGTACTTTGCTGGGGGTAGCTGTCATGCTGGTCACACAAACGGTAACGCTGCAGTATGCTTATCAGTCTATTAACTGGCAGATTGTCTTTCTTCTTGTAGGTCTTCTTCCCTTGGGCATTGCTATGCAGAACACAGGTGCTGATGCTTTTCTGTGAGAGCTGCTCTTGTCCTATTTTAGCGGCCTTAGTCCGAGATGGATTATAGGTTTACTATTTCTAGTAACCATGCTCGTCAGCAGTGTCTTATCTAATAATGCTACAGCTATAATCATTACACCTGTAGCCATATCTCTAGCACAAGGACTAGGTCTTGATCCTATAGCATTTCTGGTTGTGATTATGCTCGCTGCTAATTTTAGTTTTTTTACACCTATAGGATACCAGACTAACACCATAGTCTATGGTATGGGACTCTACCGCTTTAAGGACTTCTTTGTAGTAGGAGGGATACTGTCTATCATTTTATGGATCTGCGCGGTATTTCTTATTCCTATTCTTTTTCCTATGTAAAATGGTAGATGTTTCTAAATAGAGTTTAGCACCATACTAGGAGAGGTTCCTTCCAAATTGAAATCATAGTAAACCGAACAATCCTTGATTTTTCTAGTAAGGTCAGTGTTATCTAATCAAAACAATTATCATGAAAAATATCGTAGCAACCTTACTTATTCTTTTATCATTATTTCTAGGCTATACTGGTGTCAACAAGGTGAGTAATAGCGGAGAATCAGTAGAGATTATTGGTGTAGAGCTATCTGCCTCAGATGAAGGCAAGAAAACAACTGGATATGTATATATAGGCCTAGCCGTGGTAAGTTTGTTAGGAGGGATTACTTTGATGGGGAAGAAGTAGGAGGGGTATGATGTGGAGTAGCCTGTTACTTCTCTGACTGATTATGAACTTTTTAATGTAGCAATAAAACTTAAAATTGTTGCTGTCAGATCTTCAGAACTTCTTAGTTGACGGATAAACTCGGAACCGATAATGGCACCATTGGCAAAATTACAGGCAGTCTCATAAGTGCTTCTATCATGAATACCGAAACCTACAAGTCTAGGTGCAGACAAGTTAAGACGAGCAAGTCTCTCAAAGTATTGGAGCTGGTCATTCTTGATGTTTTTATTATTGCCAGTAATACTAGATTGGGAGACCACATAGAGAAAAGCACTACTCAGCGTATCTGCCTTGTACAATCTCTCCTCTGAAGTTTGTGGAGTTACTAAAAATGAGATTCCTATACCATGACTTTTCATTTTTTCTTGATAGTCCTCTTCATAAATATCCATAGGGAGGTCGGGAATAATGAGGGCATCTACACCTGAGTCAGAACAGGCACTTAAGAATCTACTTTGACCGTACTGGATCATTTGATTGAGATATCCCATTAGGACAATTGGTATCTCACTTTTTAATCTTATTTCTTTTACTTGTTCGAATAGTAAGTCGAGGTGCATTCCATTCGCAAGGGCCTTGGCGCTACTGTATTGGATAGTTTCACCATCTGCCATAGGGTCAGAGTAAGGCATTCCTAGCTCTATGATATCCGTTCCTGCTTGCTCTAGTGCCAATACAATTTCTACGGTGTCATGGAGTTTAGGATAACCAGCAGTCGTATATATATTCAGGATGTTTTCTTTTTTTCTAGAGAACAATTGTTCTATTCTATTCATGTGGTCTTAGTTAGTTGTTGGTATATCGTAACCCTCTATTGGAAATTGGACCTTGTATCAATATTGTCTATATAGGTATCTAGATCTTTGTCTCCTCTCCCAGAAAGATTTAATACAACTATCTCATCAGTCTTAAGATTTAGATGGGGCAGTACGGCTAGTGCATGTGCTGTTTCGAGAGCAGGGATAATCCCTTCATATCTAGATAGTTCTATTGCTGCTTCAAGGGCCTCTTGGTCAGTTGCACTATAAACCTTGGCACGTTTCGATGAAATTAAGTGGGCAAGTAATGGGCCTATTCCGGGATAATCTAGTCCAGCTGAAATCGAATAAGGCTCTATGATCTGACCATCCTTGTCTTGCATGAGTAACGTTTTGCTGCCATGTATAATACCTAAGCTCCCTAAGATGCTAGTTGCTGCAGAGTGACCACTATGCACACCTTTACCAGCTGCTTCTGCAAGAATGATTTTAACGTCATTCTGATCTAAGTAATGGTAGACAAGCCCGGCGGCATTGCTACCACCCCCGACACAGGCCAGTAAGTAGTCAGGGTTTTCTCGGCCTTCTTGTTCTAGTAATTGTTGTTTAGTTTCTTGACTTATAATCGCTTGGAACTTTGCCACCATATCAGGATAGGGGTGAGGACCTACGACAGAACCGATAATGTAATGTGTATCATGAGGATTATTAATCCAGTCTCGTATAGCTTCATTTGTAGCGTCCTTTAGAGTCTGGCTCCCACTGGTAGCAGGTCTTACTTTAGCACCTAACATTTTCATTCGAGCGACGTTAGGTGCTTGTCTTTCAATGTCGGTACTTCCCATGTAGACGACACATTCTAAGTTCATAAGTGCACAGACAGTAGCTGTTGCGACGCCATGCTGACCAGCTCCTGTTTCTGCTATTATTCTAGTTTTATGGAGTCTTTTTGCTACTAAGATCTGGCCTATTGTATTATTAATTTTGTGGGCTCCGGTATGATTGAGGTCTTCTCGTTTGAGATAAATTTTACCTCCGTGTTTGGCAGAAAGCCTAGGTGCTAAATATAGGGGTGATGGACGGCCTACATAGTTTCTGAGTAGCGTATTATACTCCTTTTGAAAGGACGGGTCAGCCATGATTTCCTGGTATTGGGATCTGAGTTCTTCAATGTTAGCATGCAGCATCTCAGGGATATAGGCGCCGCCGTATTCTCCATAGTATCCTCTTGGGTCTATCTCGTAACTCATATGTCGGATTTTAATTCACTTATAAATTTGTTGATCGTAGCTATGTTTTTTATCCCTGGACTAAGCTCAAATCCACTATTGATATCAATACCAATAAACTTTGGGTGACTTATTTTTCTCAGTGCAGGTAGGTCATCAGGGGAGATTCCTCCAGCAAGAAAGAAAGGTGTATCGCCTGTGTACTCATCAAGTAGTCGCCAGTCAAATCTTTTACCTGAACCACCGTAGTCTTTTGTATAAGTATCAAAGAGAAAATATTGTGCTGATTGATATCCTGTCGTAACTTGGAAATCGAAGTTTTCAGATATCCTGAAGACCTTTATCACAGCTGTATTTTTTGCTACACTTTCGGTAAATGCTACAGACTCATCGCCATGTAGTTGTATATAATCTAGATCGAACTTTACCTGGGTTGCTTCTATTGTTGCTGATGAAGCATTGACAAATACTCCAACTTTTTTTATTCTTTCCTCTAAAAGAACTTGTGAAATTTTTGATGTAGTGTCCACATATCTTTTGGAGGCTGGATAAAAGTTATACCCAACAAAGTCTATATCTAGGCTGCTTGCTAAATTGAGATTATCTGGATCAACCATTCCACAAACTTTTACTTTCATCCTAGTTGTAATTTAGCTTTGTACTCGGCTATTAATCTTTGGCATGCAATTCCGGGTAGGCTCTCCCTCATAAAAAGTTCTCCTATGAGGAAACCATCAAATCCTGCCTTTCTGAGCTCTATCATTACCTCTGTATTATGGATACCACTTTCTGAGATTCTGCAAAGGTCCTCTGGCAATTGATTCATCAAAGCGATAGACCTTTGATAGTCAACTACAAAGCTGTCAAGGTCTCGATTGTTAATCCCTATAATGTCCATGTCTACTGGGCATTTGTCTAGCTCTTTTAGATTATGAATTTCTACTAAGACTTCCATTCCTAAGTTATGAGCAAGCTTTGTATAGCTCTTCATTTCTTCTTGGGTAAGTATTCTTGCGATGAGTAATATAATGGAGGCGCCTAAGGATTTTGATTCTACAATTTGGAATTCATCAATTATAAAGTCTTTCCTTAAGACAGGTAGCTTAGTTGTGCTAGCCGCTTGTATCAAGTCCTGGGAGTGACCGCCAAAGAAGTGACCATCAGTCAGTACAGAGATGCCACTAGCACCGGCTATTTCATAAGCGCTCACCACATCAATTACCTCTGCTGATAGATTAATGTCTTGTTTGCTTGGTGATTTTTTCTTGAACTCTGCTATAATACCTCCTGAGTCCTGAGCTAGAATACTTTGTTTCATAGAAGGACCAGTTGTGTGAAAAGCTGGACGACGTTCAAACTTTTTGTAGGAATTATTTGCTTTTAAGTCTAAGACTTCTTGCTTTTTATAAACCACTATTTTATCTAGTATATGCATCAGTAGAGAGAGACTAATTTGTGAAATGCATTGAGCGCAGCACCAGAATGGATGCTTTGTCTAGCTTCCATTATGCAGTCAGCTAAACTTATTTCTGGTTTGAAGGTATTGATAGCTATGCCTGCATTGACAGATACAACATCCATCTGAGCCTTAGTGCCACTTCCATTAAGTATGTTCATAAATATTTTGGCTGCAGCAGGTACATCATTCCCTCCCCATATATCATTTGCTGTACAGGTGCTTACGCCAAAGTACCCTGGGCTCTCTACAAGTGTCCGAGTATTCTGAATGATCTTAACTTCTCCTGTCAGTGAGACCTCATCATATCCATCCAATGAGTGGATGATACTATACCTTGTGCTTGTCTGTTCTAAAATGAAGTGATATAGTTTGAGTACTTTAAGACTGAAAACGCCTATGAGTTGATGTGTCGGTTTAGCAGGGTTCACCAGTGGTCCTAATAAGTTAAAGAAGGTCTTGACACCAAGATCCTTTCTTATAGGTCCTACCGATTTCAGTGCGGGATGAAACAAAGGGGCATGAAGAAAACAGATATTAGCTTGGTCTATTTGACGTTTGAGCACATCTTGATTACTGGTAAAGTTGTAACCAAGATGTTGTAATACATTGCTAGAGCCACAGATAGAGGATACCCCATAGTTACCATGCTTGGTCACTTTGTAACCAGCACCCGCTATGACGAAAGCTGAACAAGTCGAAATATTAAAAGTGTTCTTGCCATCGCCACCTGTTCCACAAACGTCTATGGAGTGCATCCCTCCGAAATCTACAGGTATGCATAGTTCCAAAAGTGCATCTCGAAATCCAGTAAGTTCTTCCACAGAGATACTTCTCATAAGATATACGCTTATAAAAGCAGCAACCTGATACGCATTGTATTCCTCTGTAGAAATCTTAATAAGCACTTCTTTGGCTTCTGATCTAGTCAGTCGCTGGTGCTCGAAGAGTTTGTTTAGAATGGTTTTCATAGTTAGTGCTTATAGACTCAAGAAATTACTCAGTATAGTATTACCATCAGGTGTCATGATTGATTCTGGATGATATTGTACTGCAAAGATGTTTTGCTCTCGATCTTCTATGGACATGATCTGACCATTGGCTTCTCTAGCAGTGACCTTCAGTTTATCCGATAGAGTCTCTTCATTTATAACCCATGAGTGATAGCGTCCTGCTTTAATAGTAGGATTGAGTCCTTTGTATATTGGGCTGGATAAGTCTATTAAGTTTATTGCTGATTGGATCCCATGATAGACCTGGTCAAGATTTTTTAACTTACAACCATAAACTTCTGAGATAGCCTGTAGGCCTAGACAGACGCCAAAAATCTTTTTCTTACCTACATAGGTTTTTATAATCTGCTTCAGTGATCCTGCATCATCGGGCAGCCCGGGACCAGGAGATAATAGGAGGTAATCGTAGTTGTCTATCTCCTCTATAGTCAGCTTATCATTTTTCTTAATGGTGACAGCTTGCTTTATAATATCTTCTACAGCATGGACTAGATTATAAGTAAACGAATCGTAATTATCTATGATGAGTACCTTCTTCATTCTGATAAATTTTCTGCTTTAAGTAAGGCTTTTTTTAGTGCAGCTAATTTGTTATTAACTTCTTGTAATTCTTTTCTTTCATCTGATGATATGACTAAGCCAGCACCAGCTTGGTAGAATAATTCATTATTACGACTCACAAATGATCTGATGACAATCGCATGATTTAGGTTGCCATTGAAACTTAACATACCGATTCCTCCGCCGTAGAAACTTCTCTTCTGGGTTTCATACTTATCTATGAGTTGTAGTGCTTTGTATTTAGGTGCTCCGCTTAAGGTTCCGGCTGGAAAAGTATCTGCAAATATTTGATAGGAAGAGACGCCATCCTTTATGTGTCCTGTGACTTTAGAGACCAAGTGAATAACGTGACTGAAATATTGTACCTCCTTAAAGCTGGATACACTGACTTTCTTGCAGTTCTTACTTAGGTCATTGCGGGCCAGATCTACGAGCATAATGTGTTCTGCGCTTTCTTTAGGATCATGGACTAAGGCTTCTGCTAACTCTGCATCTTTGCTTGGATCTCCAGTCCGTCTAAATGTGCCAGCGATAGGATGAATTTCTGCTTTTCCATCACTAACTTTAAGTTGAGCTTCCGGTGAAGAACCAAAAATTCGATAAGAGCCGTAATCAAAATAGAATAGATAGGGGCTGGGATTAATGGACCTTAGAGCTCTATATACATTAAGATCATCACCTTTATAGCGCTGGCGATATTGTCTAGAGAGCACTAGCTGGAATACATCACCACGATGGCAATGTGCTTTGGCTTTAGTGACATTAGACATAAATACTTCGTCAGTGATATTTGATTTTTCATCATCGATCAGACTAAAATTAAAAGCCTGATTGTCCTGTAGTCTAACTAGATTTCTAATCTCCGTGATCTGGCTTGCTACACCTTCAGGACAATGTTCTATGATTTCTAAGGTATCTCTGAAGTGATCAAATTTGATGACGAATCTAAAGAAGTCGTATCTCAGGGTAGGAAGGTCGGCATTTTTTATACTTTCGATGCCTTTGATATCCTCAAAATATTGAGCACAATCAAAAGTCGAATATCCAAAGAGACCATCTTCATTAGTAGGTTCTGAATCAGTCACAAATGATGAAATGTATACTTCCATTTCTGTGATTATATTATCGTAGCTTTTGGGACGGCCATCTATTTTTAGTATTGAATTTTCTAAAACTATTGAGCTCAATGAATCAAAGCATAGGTAGGACTGGCTATCTTCTTTAGATGCATAGTCCGAGCTTTCTAGTAATAAAACCTTGCTGAACCTATCCCTCAGACTCATATAAAGACCCAGTGGTGTAATGAGATCTGATAATTTCGAGTACTTATAATTTGTATACTTCATATAGTGCAATAAAAAAACGGCTTGCCGAGATTCGACAAGCCGTTCTGTATTTTATATTAATACAATAGGTATCTAATCCCAATCATCTGATTTAGAATCTAGCCACCACCATGTATTTGTAATTCTGTTCATTTTTTTCTTTAGTAACTCAAATTAAAGTAAAGTTATTGAATTAAGCCAATCAGCCTCAGAATAAATTCCTGATTTGTATTCTAATGCGTTATAAAAGGGGAGAATAGTTGTAAAAATATCATGTTAGTCGTCGGTTATGCATTCATATTTTCTGGAAATATCTATCGTTCACAAGCTCCCTTCTCTTGAAAGAAAAGGGCTGGGGATGAGTTGAAAGAGATTGGCTATGACCATCTCAGCTTTCCCAAGGTCAAAATGAAACTAACCTCGCTTTGCTCAGAAACAAAAAAAACTGACAAAACTTGAGCAAGCTCATTTTGTCAGTTAATTTTTTGTTTGGATCTTCGATCCAGTTTCATTCTCTGGTGGAGCCGCAGAGATTCGAACTCTGGTCCAGACAAAGCACTTATAGGCTTTCTACATGTTTAGTTTGTTCTTAGATTTTCGATATCAAGCAGGTGTACAAACAACCAACTATCAACTTATCTTCTAAATTTCGGAAAGTACCCGAAGCTTATACTTTCCTAGTCCAAGTGGCAGCGCTAAGCATGCCGGTCATTATACACTGATAAGTAGGTCTATCAGACTTCCTCCTACACAGTGCAACTTGCTATGCTAATTCTAAATTAGGCAGCTAGTGCGAATCTGTTGTCGCCAATTATAGTTATGATCTCTATTTGTTAATGGAGTAATAGATCAATGCTCCAACATGCTTACAAATAAATATTCTTTCCTGTCAATACCATTCGGCCCCTTTCAGATTTCGTCAGAACTTTCCGGGCAATACCCTTCGGCCCTTATTGAATATCTCTTCTATCTTCATAGCAAGTGTGCAAATGTAGTTCAATTCGTCTTATAGAATCAATGTCTACCACTATTATTGGTGGATTAGATAATAATATATGAAGCAATTTCTGAGATCGTCATTTCTATAGAACTTCACTTATTGAATGTACTCTTAAAGACACTTTCTCCGCTATTTTGCTAAAAAACTACAACTCTAGTGACTATTTATTGCTGGCTAATGCGATGCAATGATTATTTTTAGAAAAAAATCTAACTATGAATAAATTCTTTACACTACTTCTTTCTCTATTTCTTCTATCGACTCAGTCTAATGCTCAAATAGCAGATGGAAGCGTTGCACCAGATTTTACTGCAGAAGATATCTACGGCAATGAACATAATTTATACGAGCTTTTGGATCAAGGTAAGACTGTCATCCTTGATATGTTTGCGACTTGGTGTGGGCCATGTTGGAGCTACCATACACAGCATGTCTTAGAGGATATCTATCAAGAATATGGTCCTAATGGCACAGATGAAATATATGTATTTGCTATAGAAGGTGATGGCAATACAGATGTGGAATGTATAAGTACAAATACCACTGCAGAATGTTCTTCTAGTTGGGGAGACTGGACAGAAGGGATTTCTTATCCAATTATTGATAGTAGATCTATATTCTCTGCTTATGAATGTAGATACTATCCTACCTTGTATATGGTATATCCTGATAAGAAAGTATACGAGATGGGGCAGCAACAAGTGTCTGGTGTCCTTGAGATGTATAATCTAGGACCTAAATTACAAGCTGGTATCAACCCTGTATTCTTAGAAAGTGATGTACTCGAAGGAAGTATTTGTGGAGAGCAAATGACTAGTCCTACTTATGTAATTATGAATCAAGGTGATCAGGTTATTACGTCTGGTGATATTACTGTTACTTACAATGGCGAGATCCAATATTCTAAAGCTTGGACTGGTAATGTAGAACCATGGGGTATAGTAGAGAATGTAGAGATAGATGAATTTCTTGTGAATTCTAACTCAAACATAGAGTTTAGAATGGATAATATAAATGGAAATTCAGACCAGAGTTTAGTTCAGTCTTCTGATATAATTACTGATGTTACTAACTTGATAACTCTAGAAATTACGACAGATGCAAATGCTGATATCCATAACAACAGTTTTTTCATCCTAAGTAGTCTAGGAAAGACAATAGGAAGTGCAACTCTTAATATACCTAACCACACTTATAAATATGAGTATGAGTTAGAAGACTTAATCTGTCACTTCTTCTCTATCACTGATGCAGGTGGTGATGGCCTTCTAGGAGGTACAGTAAGACTGACAGACAGCCAAGGTAGAGTTATATATGACAACGCAGATTTCGGAAACGGGGTAGAGGTGAATTTTAATGCTTCTATGAACTCAAGTGTGAATGATATTCTCAGAGATGTAGAGATGGTAGTTGCACCTAATCCAGTATCAGATATTCTTTCAGTTTCGATAGCACTGGAGGAAGCAAAAGACTTAAGTCTAACTATTACTTCTGTAACTGGAGAGACTTTATATCAGGAGTCTAACCTAAATCTCCCACAAGGAGCGACAAGAAAAACAGTAAACATATCTGACTTTAATACAGGAATGTATTTTATAAGTTTACAGAACAATGAGGGCAGACTAACACAGAAAGTCTTCAAAAGATAAATTTTGTAATGTCAATAAAAAGAGGTTTTCTGAAAAGAGGACCTCTTTTTTTATGCCCAAATTGGAAGGCAAGTCTAGGAAAGATGCTTGTAAATTAATGCCGCTTTACACTGTCGATTCGTAATCTGACGATGAGTTCTACTACAAGATTATAATCTTTCTCGTCAAGATTTGGTTGCTCTTAGATATTAATTTTAGAAGGTATAGTCCAGCAGTTAGGTCAGAGGTGTCAGTGTATAGCTCATCTATCTTCGTAATGTGGTTACCTTGGAAATTGTACAGATTTATCGAGTAGCTCTCAAGTAATTTGGGTGAGATAGATAGATTTCCTTGCACTGGATTAGTTATAGTCACTGTCTCAGATAGTGCTTCTTCTGTATTGACGATGCTATTGATTTTGAAGTCCGATACTATTGGAAAGTGGTCAGAGCAAGTTTGAGAGTAACTTGGCTGCAAGTTATAGGCTGTTAGTGCAGAAGGTGGTAGAACCTCTGTATCCAACACAAAAGAATTCAAGCTCTCCAAAGAATAATCTGAATAAAAGGCAAAGTCCAATCTCCCCCTTGAGAAAAGTCCATTAGGATTGTACCAAGTGTACATCGTATTAGTCTCAGCGGTAAAAGGTCTCAGGTCTTTTAGTCCGTCGCTGTCCCAGTCTATAGCGAAGTCAGATCCATTGCTACCATTATCGAAAATATTACCTTCCATGAAGGCATCAATCTGATCTGCATTACCTACAAAATTAGCGTCCCCTGATATAATGATAGGGCTACCTTCTTTGAGGGTAAAGTTTCCGATACCCGCTTTGGCATCTCTTATGAATGAGAGTATAGCATCTATTTCGGTTTCTCGGTCATCATCTCTGTCACAGCAAGGCAAATGGATATTCACTATCAGTACCTCCACATTATCTATGCGGATCACATAGACTCCATTGCCAGCCACAGCTCTCTCAAAGATGATAGGGTACCTAGATATAAGTATATTATCTGTCCCTCTCTTAGAGTTATACCATTCCGGGGCATGATCTAGAGCTCCGAATACATTTTGTAATCTGTTCTGAGTTTGCTGCCCAGAGAAGTCGTAGATCTCTTGGAATACATAGACATCAGCTGTAATAGTATTTAGAATCGCTGAGAATTCCTGTCTAGTATTTGTTTCGAAAAGATTATCAAAAAGCACATTGTACGAACAAAATCTGAAGTCAGTATCATTTACTTTCTCGAGATTGTAAGAAGGTATATTGGGTTCTTGACTATCAGTGAGCTGATAATCTATAGTGCCTGAATTTGGTAATTTATCAGAATTAAAATCCGGATTAGATATACTTACTTTGATATTATCAGAGTAGAATATTCTGGTGCTACCAAAGCGTAAATTCTTGTCTATTCTAATTTCAAATATCCTGGAGCTAACAGTAGGAGAAATAACTAGCCCTAGATTATTATGGTAGATTTCATTATTCACAGCAGACTGGAAGAGTCCAACTTTTTCTCCAAGATTATAGCTGATTTCAAAAGTTGAAGATTCGATATTCAGTGTGATGTTGTTATCACTCTGGAGTAAAATCTCCTGATCTAGTTCTAGTTTGAAATAAATAAATTCGGAATCATCACTAATGCTGAGACTTAGAATGTCCAATCGTGAATTATCACCTGCATCGTCTAACGTAAAAGCATTGTTCCAGTCACTGATATCTCCATCTAGTCTGATGCCTTGAGCACTGAGTAAGCTTACGTGAACTAGTAGGAAGATAATGACAACTCTGAGCATATTGTGATTTAGGCTAGGTAAAGCACAAATATAGAATTACTTAGAGTCTGGTATTGGAAGATAGAAGAAGAAACTACCTTTTGTTAGAGTTGAAGTTGTAGGCAATATTTATCTCATGGATATTTCCAAAGATCACTGAATGGGTATAGAATGTAGGATTGAATGCATAGCCAATTTTTATCTGATCCTCTGAGTAGGATTCGAAGATGATTCCTGCTTCTGTATGAAGGATACCTGCATTATTAGCCCCTGCACCTATCCACAGATTTTCTGCAAATCTGTACCTGACTATAAAGTCATAGTTCAGTGGGATGTTCTTGACATGTTTTACCCAACTGGTAATTTCTAGATAAGTCTCTTCAGAGAGCATTCTATAGTAAGTTCCACTAAAGTAGAGATGAGGCAACCTTAGGATATGGAATTCCTTTCTGCTATTAGAATAAGTATGATCGAGTGCAAAGATCTGAGGGACGCCTATGCCCACTTGCAGATAGTCATCATTGTAGAATTGGGTGACATAGGAGACACCAAATCCTACGTCAGGATAAATAACTGCCGAATTTTCTTGGAATAGGATAGGATCTACATTGATATAGGCAAACTCTTCTAAGTCAGCTCTATACTGACCTACTCCTAAATTAAGCCCTAAAGCAAATGCTGAAAATCTATATCTAGAAGAGCTCGTTTTGAAGTAAGAACTTATTCTTCCTTTTAGTTCTGTGGTAGTAAAGACGCCAATTTCATCGTGTATAATAGTACCACCATAGACAAGATTCGCACCTCGTCTTCTGTTGGTACTTCTTTCAAATCGCGCTGCAAAGGTCTTAGGTCTATCTGGAAGTTGATTCCATTGGTCCCGATAAGCGATACCAGTAAAGGTATTGTGACCAAAGTGATAGTGTTCCATTGGGATATGAGAAGGATTGATCAGGCTGCTGAATTCACTGAATTGGGTGAATAGAGGAAGTTGCTGAGCTACAGCAATTGAATGCTGCAAAACCCATAAGAATATTACTATTGCTACTTTACTCTTTTTTGACTCTGACACTTCTATCCTTAATGTATATACTACTGAAAAAAGAATGCCAAGGAGCTGACATTCTTATTCCAATTTGTCTTATGACGGCTAGCTTACTATAAGCTTACCTGATTATAGATCTGCTACCCATGACTGAGGTACCTGTATCATATATGAGCTGGTAATAGTAGACCCCTTCTGGCAGTGGTTTGCTAGGATCGTCATTTAGATTCCCATTCCAATCATTGCTGTAGTTTTCGGTAGAGTACACCACCTGTCCCCATCTGTTTACGACATTTATTCTAGAGTTTGGAATGACCTCATATTCAGAGTAACCAGTAACAACCATGACATCATTATATCCATCATTATTAGGTGTCAGTATGCCTTCATCATAGCCATCACTGGAGCTGGCTATTATTGCTCTAGCAGTCACGCAGTGGTCTTGACAGTCATCAGAGCATAACTCATAAGTGATAGTAGAGATTCCTGAGTAGTCCTCATCTATTTCTACGATCAGCCTATAGTCCTCATCTATACTAGCATTATCCACAAAACTTGTTTCCACTATTGTGATTGTAATGTTTGTGTTTTCGTTTATCTCATCATTAGACAGGATATCATACCCCTCTTCCTCATGGGATGTGAATGTATCATCATTAGCCAAAGGCAGTTGGAGATAACTCAGTCTCACATTGATGAGGCTGTCACAGCCATTTATAGTAGTTAGTAATTCTGATCCTTCTGGATTATCCTCATCATACTGATGACCATTTATTTCTATTATTTCTCCTGGACATAGACTGTACTCTTCTGTGATAGGCTCTGGTAGAGCATGCTCAGCAATTATCTCAAAGGATATCTCATAGTTACAGCCGAGTTCATCTGAGTTCAGAATAAGTGCATAAGTACCTGCCGCTAATTTGTTCTCAGTGCTAAATTGCTTCTCTACAGTACTTTCATTTATGACCTCTTGGCCAGCGGCATCTAGTACTATATAATTCATAGTTCCTGCTGTCAGGTTTGTCACACAACTAATACTCCCTGTCTCTTCATTCTCACAAGTGACATTATTAGTGTTGTAGTCGAGAGTGAGGTAATCAAGATTAACCACAACTATACTGTCACAGCCTGATGCAGAACTCAATGTCTCTGTGCCCGAAGGGTTAGAGGCATCGTAGCTTGTTCCGTTTATGATTAGAGCCTCTCCTTCACATCTTATTTCATTCAGGTAGGTTTCTGGTAATTCATCATTCTCGCTTTCTATTGAGAAGTTCTTGATGATATTACATTCAAAATTTTCTTCTTTGATTACAATTCTGTAGGACCCAATGGCCAAGTTGTTTTCGAATGAAGGCAAGGTGCTGATGCCAGAATCAGATTCTATTAGATTATTTGCTTCATCAAAAAGTTGATACTCGAACAAGCCATTAATAGAGGCCGTTACAGTTGCAGAGCCATTGTTCTGACCAGAGCATTGGGTATTCTCAGTTGCTATATCTATAGATAGCTTCACGATATTATGTGTGACTATACTATCGCAACCTCCTTCATTTAGAAGGCTTTCTATGACTTGAGTCGATTGATTATACTCTACACCTTCGATATTGATGCTCTCATTTTCACATAACTGTACATCTTGTACTAGAGAATGCGTCTGACAGGTTTCTTGGTAGCACGTACAGTCAGCTTGTATCGTTTCTTCAGTTAATCCAGTCTCGGTAGAGCACTTGGCACCAACCTGTTCCTCTCCTGCACAGAACTTAGAAAGATCTCCTAACCAAGGTAATTCTGTATTATTAGAAAAATCAAACTGTAATTCGCACTTATCTCTCAGGGTTTCTGGAAAGCAACCGCTCAGTTTGTTGTTGCTCAGATTTAGGTTCATGAGGATAGGTACTAAACCTAATTGCTCAGGTATGTTACCATCTATTTTGTTGTTAGAAAGATTCATTTCTCTGAGTTTGTCCATGCCTTCGATGAGGGAAGGTAATGGCCCTATCATGAGATTATTTGCACCATTTATAAGTTTGAGCTCATCGAGGTCACCAATACTTGCGGGTAAGGGCCCTGTCATCTGGTTATCCGAAAATATTAGTTCCTGTAGTAGACTCAGTTTATTAATCCTAGCTGGCAGAGGGCCTGTCAGGTTATTAATACTCACGTTGAGTTTCCTCAGGTCTTCCATCTGCTCAAATTCCTCTGGGATGCTCCCAGAGAATTTGTTCTCTTGCAATCTCAGATCAGTCATGTTAGTACAAGCTCCTAATTCGGGTGGGATATTGCCCTCTAGTTGATTATCATTTACCCAGAATTGCTCTACATTTCCCAGTTGCCCCAGGCTAGCGGGTAGAGGACCAGTAAGATAGTTGTGGCATAATCTTAACCTCATGAGTGCGGTACAATTTCCTAGTTCTTCAGGGATAGATGACTCTAGTTCATTAGTTGCTAGTATGAGTTCTTCTAGTTTTTCTAGCTTGCCAATCTCTGCAGGTATCATTCCAGACAGCCTGTTTTCTGCAATGTTAATTGTAGTCAGATTGATCAGGTCTCCTATAGTGGCTGGGAGTGGACCAGTAAGACTGTTGTTGTTTAATCTTATAGATTTAAGGCTAGTGGCTTTTCCTATTTCAGCAGGAATAGATCCGCTCAGTTGATTGTTATCTAAGAATAGGTTTTCTAAATTTTGTAGTTCGCCGATCTCTGCAGGAATAGAACCTGCGAAGTTATTTCCAGCAACTGAGAAGGTGCTGAGATTGTCCGCTTTCCTGATGTCGGCTGGTAGGGGACCTATCATTTCATTTGCAAATACATCAATCGTGATGATATTTGGTAAGTCAAATAATTCTCGAGGTATTTCACCAGATATTCTATTGTTTCCAAGGATTAGATGCTTAAGTCCTCTGAGCTCTCCTAATCTGGGAGTAAGATATCCTGTCAGGCCATTTCCTCCACCTACAGAAATAGAGCATCCACCAGATCCATCAAGATCTATACAGGTCACGCAACCAGTAGCATCTACAGTGACTCCTGCCCACAATGAGATAGGAAGAGAAAAATTCCATTTCAAAAACCAGTTGTCTCCGTTGGTAGAATTATAGAAATCTACTAAGACCAATGAATCATTTAGTCTATTCCCAGCAATGGCCTCATCCATACTGGAATAGGTGCTGAGTTCTAAAGACTCGTAAGAAGGAGGTGTATTAGTAGATGATGCAAACAGGCATGTAGCAGAGACTGCTACCAGCACTAATGCCTTAAGGTGACTTATGATTCCCATGTTTTTATTCTATTAGAATAATAAAGCTATGGGAAATACAACTTAGAGGTTCTTAATTAGCGATGCCTCCCATGAGATTTAGTGACACCTATTTTACATTACCAGTCCGAAAATTCAGTTCTGACAGAAGGCTGACAAATATTTGAACTCGCTTTTAGTAAAAAATAAGAGGCTGTCCTTTAGCAGAACAGCCTCTTAAGTATATCATGATGGTGGTAAAAACTATTCTATGATTAGTTTTTTAGCAACCATTCCTTCTTCAAATCTTATCGTCAAAATGTGCATGCCACTAAGACCAACAAGATTATCTAAAGAGTAATTATTAGTATTCAGGTTAGAGATTTTTCTTACCATTCTGCCTTGCAGATCTGAAAGTACTAACTCACTAAATGGACTGTCAGTGGACTGTATCAGCACTTCTGTATTAGCAGGGTTAGGTGTTACACCTACAAGGTTGTCATCCAATAGCTCTTCTGTAGAAGAAGTAAATAGACTTCTACAAGGGAGATCTAGTGCTACGCAAGCTCTAGGAAGAATGTAATCCATACAAGTTGCTAGATTCGCTCTTGCTTTGTCAGCAGACATACCTTCG